>NZ_JBSFKO010000017.1:0-205033 GCF_053598575.1 Streptomyces sp. NPDC001100 | reverse complement strand
AGATGACGTGGATGGCTTGGATGGGTGTGGGCCCACCGCAGAGCGCCTCAATATCAGCTACGTACCAGGGCGCCCCCGGGCTACAGACGACCGTCTTCGACTCACAACTTGCCTCGCCACGAGGAGTCTTGTACGTCACCTGAACGCATGTGGGCGCCTTGCTCACCGTGGTCGGCGGCGTCGTGACCACCGAGGGAGATGCCATCGACGACGGGGAGGAGGCAGCGGCCTTCGCCCTCTGAGCTCCGGGTGCACTGCGCGTTGCTGTCGCTTGGGCATGGGGTGTGGTGACGACGGAGTGACCATCTCCCACCGTGTGACGCAGGAGCAGAGCTACGCAAACCCCGAGGACGATCGCCACGGCTCCCCCCGCCATCGTGGCCTTCCAGGGGAAGCGCTGGGCCGGGGCCTCACGGATGACAGGGATATTCTCCAGTGTGTCGCCGTTGTGGAAGGCGAGCACTTCATCAGGACGCGGCGGTCTCTGCGGCGATTGCGGTGTGCTCACTGTCCCCCCTGCTTGTGATGCGTCACACTCAAGGTAAGGACACCTCGGGTCACGTGGGGCGAACTAGCAGGAAGAGCAACACCGTTGTGATTCACCCGACGGGATACAGGCAGCGCTCCAAGACTGCCCCGATTGCACACGGCGGGCCGGTCCTCGTAGCCGTGTGGGTAAGACGCACGCTTTCCAACTGTGGGGGTGGGGTTGTGGGTTAGGTGCAGGTGCGTTCACCTGGGTTCATGGGCGGTCGGTCGTCGGCGCCAGGAGGGTTGTGGGTCTCGCCTGAACGGTCGTGAACGGGGCTGAATGAGACGGAAATTGAGACGGACCGCCCCTGCCCACGCTGGTCGGGCGGCTAGCGCTCCTGGCTGACTGACGTGGCCCATTCGCGGAAGAGGCGGAGTGCTTCGCTGAGGTTGAGGGGGCCACAGGACGCGTGAAAGACGTCGTCCGACACCTTCGCCGTCACCCAGTCGGAGTGGCTGCGTTGGATGTCCGTTCTCACATAGGGCCGGCCGGAAAGCGTCGTTTCCTCAAGGTCGATGTGCACTGTCCAGCCTGGGTTGTCGAGCGTCGCGATGCGAACGCCCCATTCGTGCTCCCAGTCGCCGTCGCACTGGGCTTGGTACCACTGCTCCAGCCAACCGAGTTCTCCGCCAGTGTCTGCCATGACGGCTGATCGTACGAGGTCGTGATCTGGCCGTACGGTGCAGTCGCTGCCAACCTTCACCTTGGGAAGCTGCAGGCATTTGGGGCTACTTGGAGCGTTGACCTGCGTGAACGGGTGTGTGTCGGCCTCTTCGGTCCGGTGCTCTTTCCCTGTGATTCCCCGCTGTTCCCAGCCCGATCTGGTGCGGTTGCGGCGCGGCCGTGACGTAGAAGAAGGCCGCAGCAGCGACGGTAGAGTCCGCGGTCACGGGATCAGGGAAGCCGTCCGGCTTCGTGCAGCGCGTCGAAGGCCATCTCGTCGACGGCCGAGACTCGGTCCCGGTCGGCGTAGCGGAACCACGCCTTCTCGGCGATCTCCCTCGACGGGGTCAGCTCACCGCGGTGATCGGCGGTGTAACAGATCATCCGGAAGGGGCCGTGATCCGGATGGCCCTCGCCGATCTCGAACGTGCCGAAGTACACCATGGAACCGGGGTCGATCGCCGCCCGCAGTTCCTCGTCGATCTCCCGCACCAGGGTCTCGCTGTCGGACTCGCCCGGCTCACGATGACCGCCCGGAAGGTAGAAGCGATCTCTGCCGTGACTGCGCGTCACCAATACCCGGTCGTCCAGGACCAGGATCCACGCCACCTTCTCCGGCACGATCTTGCCATCCGCCATGGCTCGGGACCGTATCGGAAGGCATGGTCTGCGTCAGCGCCGTCCGCACACTGAGCTTGGGCAGCTCGGGTTCTCTGGAGGCGGTAGCTGCTCTGAGCTGCGGTGTACCTGGGACGCCGCACGGGCGGTCGCAGACTTGTTCCCTGCTGTTCCCCGTGGCTCCCCGCACGATCTGGCACGCGTCTGGCACGGACTAGGCATCGTTACCCTTCTCGGCTGCGATTTTCTACCCACTTGCCTATCAGCAAGACCAAGGTGGTGACGACGGCCAGACCTACGAAGATCACTGCTGCCCGAAGCTCGATCAGGGCCAACGCGATCGTGATTCCCAACGCGAATATCCCACCGAGCGCGGCTCTGGGCCGGGCTCGATGGGTTCGGTGCGTCTCGTGCCAGGGGCGTTCCTCGTGATACGCCATCGGAGCCTCCTCACGGCTATCCCCACCACCAGGTTGCTCCGCGACGATGCCTCGCGCACTTCCGCCTTCCGCCCGTAGGGCTTGACCTCTTGTATCCGGGCCTCGGCTGCTGTCGATGTGGTGCGGCTTGAACCCACGACCTCTTCGTCCCGAAGCAACTTGGGCGGGAGCGCTGCCTTGAGGCCGTGCGGCTCTCACCTGTGCGGATGGTCCGCAGGCGTTCGCGGTTGTTCGCCGGTGTTCGTTGGCGTTGTCACGCAGTTAGACACTCACTCGGGACGCGGACCACCCGGAAGGTGCTGCGCGGGTTCGACTGGGGAACCTGCTGCCTGCGTCAGATGGCTGTGCCGTCAGGGCGCGGGAATCCGAGCTGCCCACGGGTGGTGGCCGTGCGCGTACCGTCGGTCTGAACCATGGGGGTGGGAGTCTGTGTTGTACGCACACGAGGTGATCCTGAACGAACTCGCACAGGGCCTCAGACCTGTGGACGAGGGCGTCGAGTGGTTCGAGGGCCTCTCAGTGGACGTTAAGTCCGTTTCTGGTAGCGGCCTCGGCCGGGTTGGGTGAGGAAGCCTTGGCGGGTGAGGCGTCCGAGGCGGGCGCGGGTGACGTTGACCGACGCCTCGTCGGTGGGCATGCCGAGGAGCTCGTGCAGCTCGCGGGCTCGGAACTCCCTCTTGGGGTGCTGGTTGAAGGCGTTCACGATGGCCTGGTAGGCAGTGTTCGTCTCGGGCGGTTCGGGTTCGTCCTGGGCCGGTGCGAGCTCGGCGATGACCTTGTGTGCGGTGGCCAGGTCCGCGAGTCGCACTTCGGTCTCGGCCAGGGCGGCGGTCAAGTGCTCGATCTGGTCGCGTAGTTCACTGGCCCGAGCCATGGTCTCGTCGTGCTGGGCCTGGAGGCTGGCCAGAAGGTCAGCGATGTTCACGCGGCCAGCCCTAGGGTGTCTCGCCAGGCCAGTGCGGGTGTGGTGAGCCGGCGGGCCATGTTCGCGATCGAGGCCCAGTAGACGCGCGAGGCGGAGGTCTCGGGGCGGTGGTCGTACTCGCGGGCCAGGCGCCGGTGCAGCATCAACGTGCCGTTGACCTGCTCCACGATCCACCTTTTCGGTTGCGGAACGAAGCCTTTGCCCTGGTCGTCGGGGTTGCGGCGGACGACCTCGACGTCGATGTCCAACAGGGCGCCGTGGATGAGAACTTCGTCCTTGAAGCCCTGGTCCACCAGGGCCTTCTCCAGCCGGTTCCCGCAGCGGTTGGCGGCCTGGTCGAGCAGGGCGGTGCCGGCGGTGTTGTCGTGGGCGGATGCGGCCAGCACCACGACGCCGATGACCAGCCCCAGAACGTCGACGGCCAGTCCCCGCTTGCGCCCCGACACCTTCTTGTTGGCGTCCAGTCCCGTCGTGGTCTTGGGGACACCCGCGGCCGCGCGGACGGACTGGGTGTCGAGGATCACGAGGGACGGGTCCTCTAATCGCCGGGCTCTCTCCCGCACCTGGCAGCGCAGGAGTTCCTGGATCCGCTGGTCCAACCCGTCCTCGCGCCATAAGCCGAAGTAGTAGAACACCGCTGACCAGGACGGCAGATCATGGGGAAGGTAGCGCCACTGGCAGCCCGTCCGGTTCTGATAGAAGATCGCGTTCACGACCTCCCGAAGGTCACAGGACCCGGGATCTCCGGTCGCCGACCGGGCCACCCGGTCCTGCTTCCAGGCCGTGATCATCGGCTCGATTAACGCCCACTGCTCGTCCGATAAGTCGCTGGGGTACGGCTCTCTCTTCACGTCCCGCATCTCAACATGGACATGCACAGCGGGCGGCCTGTACAGCGATCAGTCCCACGATCGAGCGATCACGAACCTAGGAAGATCGGACTTAACGTCCACTCAGAGGGTGGCCAACGCAAAGTCCTGCACGCACTGGTGCTGTTCTGCGGGCAAGCCCGCGCCCGCGAAGAGGACGTGCCGGAGAGCATCGCGCGTTCCGGCATCCGCCTTACTCACACGCCGGCGGTGATGCTCACGAAGTGGCGCTTCGGAATGGAGGCACTTCCGGCCTACGAACTAATCAAGTCCTTCCGCCTGCTCGTCGCTCTCTTCAGCATCGCCGACACCCGCAGGCGGGCGCTGTACTGCGCCGGGGGATGTGGTCACGCGTGGCACAACCTGCCGGATCTGCCACGCGACGCAACCTGAGATGTTTTCTTGCCCTGGGTCTTGTCGGGGATCTTGGTGAGCTGGGTTTTTGCTGTTCAGACAGGCAGACGCCTATGCCTGAGAGGTCGACAGTGGTCGTCGTTGGCTGCCGTCGAGCAGCCTCGGACGGCCCAGCGACGGCCCCGGCGGCCGATCGCTTTAGACCTCACTGATGCGGTACGGCTCAGGCAACGGCGACAACGGTACGTCGAGTACGCGACCCAACAGCGCTCGCGCAACGGCGTCGCGCTCGAAGTCTGGTTGGCCTGGTCTCATCGAAAGGATCACACGGTCTCGGGTGACGACGGCAGCACCCGTGAAGCTTGGGTCGGTGATCGAAGACTCGTCCAACGTGACGTCCAGCTCCGCGAGAAGCTCAGGCAGAGGGGTGTCGAGAAGGTGCTGAGGACTCAGCACCTTCTGGATGTAGCCGGTTGCCAGCTTTGACGTCTGCGCTCGGTCGTGCTCTGTCACGGGCCTATCTCCTCAGCCGACCTTTGATGGGGCGCCAGAGTCCTTCCCCAGGGTCGCGCCAGAACAACACCACGCTGAACGATCTCCCCATAACAGTGAGGACAGAGACATCAGTGCGAGGACCGCACTGAGGACATCAGCCTGGGAAGCTTGGGTTCTGTGGCGGCGATTGCTGCGCTGAACTGTGGCGGAGTGGTCTTGGAGCCCTCGTCGCAGTCGTGGCCACTTCCCGCTGTTCCCCGTGGATCCCCGCAGCATCTGGCACGCGAATGGCACGCTCCCTTCGCCTCGAACGTCGCTTGGCGGAGCTGAACCCTGGAGTGTCTGAGCCTCAGCCGACGACAGTCAGCCGCGATGGCGGGTGCGTCGACCGATCACGCACGCGTGTGTCTCGCTGCACCTCCACCGGCCCCAGCCACGCTATCGGCGTGTTCGTCGCTCAGGAGCAAGCTTCGACAGCAGTTCCGCGACGACGCTGCGCGGGCCCCGATGGCCAAGTTATTGAACCGGTTGCCAACCTGCTGGCAACCGGCCACGACGGTTGATCTCATTCGCCAATGATCCCTGTACCGCTATCCTCGGCCTGCCCTGGTTGCGCCTCTTCGATGCCTTCAGGTGTAAACAGAAGGAAGGACGACTGCATCTGGACTGAAGTCGTGTCGAATCGTGGTCGCCGCTCAGATTCTGGTAGCAGACCATCAATCCAGTCGACGATCTCCCTGGCAAGCAACACCAGATGTGATGCTTCTTGCTGGTCGACTGGCTTCCTAGCCTTACCCACGATTGCCTTCCCATCGTGCGCGAAGCTATTTCGCGCAGAACGAAGGTTCTGGAAACCCTCCCATAGTCTGGGCTCCTCTTTTAGGCTACGTCGCGTTACGGCCTTCAAGAGAGAGTCAAACTTCTCGATAGTTGACGGGTCTTTCCTGAAGTCGCCACGATCTTGGATCCAATCCCAAATCGCTGGACTCAGTCCATTCATCCGCGCGAGCATATCAAGAGCGTATCCAATTCTTGTTTCTAGGGCGGTGAAAGCGAGCACGATCGCCGGGCCGATTTCCTCGACGAATCCGGCCGCGTCCAGGAGCAACGTATCTGCCGCCGCAGGTTCACTGCCCCAGGGAAGTGAACCAATAGCCTTCCAGAGCTCGGAGTTGATACCCACACCACTAAAGTGGATCACCCCGCTGAAGAATCTGCGAACCATCTCCTCATTAATTTCAAGCGGCTGCTCGTCGTCATCCAAATAGACCAATCGCCAAATCGAACTCGTCATTTCCAACGGTCTGATTTGTGGCGCCAGCGCCAGAAGTCTCAGCCTGGATAGCCAGTTATTAGCCAGGTTGATTGCCAGCGGTACTGAAGGGTCTGAAGCCGAATGGCCGGAACTACGCCTCCGGTCAAATGATTCCTTGCGGAAGTCGATTTGTAGCGCGTTACAGCGAGCAGCCGGTTCGCCATTGACTGAAGTATCCGAAACGGCTTCATTGAGTGGAATTTGATCAAGCTTAGCTGAGAGTTCGATGGCTGCACCACTGGGGAGCAACCGGTCATTAGGCGTGAGGTGGCAAGGGTAAGGCAAATGGAAGGCTACCTCCATTCCTCCGATCTCAAGAATCTGAGGGGTGGCCTGAGAGTAGAGACTGATTGGAATGTACATGTCGAAGGCCGTTGCAATTTGAAATCGGGCGAGCATCGAGACTCCCTGACTGAAATGGGTATTTGATTGCTTGGTGAAGTTCAGGCGCCTACGGACAGTTTGCGGCAAGTTTGAGGCTTTGGTGTGCAGAATGGCCAACTTGCCAGATTAGGTGAGGGGGATCTCGCTGTGCGCGCGGCACGGGCGCCGGCCGGGCTGGAGCGGGACGGAGGCAGGAGCGCAGGCCCGGCCGGGGGCCGTGCCGCGCGCGGGGAGCGGAGCGAGCCGCCTTGAACCCGTAGAGAAAGTTGTAACTCAGTCGGTCGGTTGGGGCTGTCCTGTCTCGGTTGATAGTTGACGCTGCGGCTTCACCTGATGCTTGACACCGCATGCCTCGGCTTGGCTGTGCGCCTGGATGTGGCGCATGGGGAGGGGCGGGTCCGTGCTTGTGGAGTTGAGCGTCTATGAACGCGACCACTTCAGGGAATCTGGCCGACCTCATCACTCGTCGAGAAATTTCGAGCAATTGAAGCCCGTGACCGTGCCACGCCGAGCACACTGGCAGCCCAACCCCAACACGGGAGGCGGACACCATGGCGCTTGAGTTTCTCGGCAGCAGCAACACCTCACAGGGCGGCGGCTGCCCCAGCTTCTACCGCGACACCGAGACTGGCGACATCGTCGTTCAGGGACTCGCCCTGAACGACCCCGAGAAGCGAAGCCAGCTCCTGAAGGTCAAGCCCGGCGAGGATGCCGTTGTCGTGCCGGCTGTTCTCTTCGAGCTGTACGCCGAGAAGGTGACCGGTGCCTGATCTGGTCACCGGGGAGGCGTTTCTCCAGTTGTTCCGGGACTTTCAGGCCACCGCGTTCCGGCTGGAGGTGCGGACCTCGTACGGCATCCCGGAGGAGGACGAGCCGTATCGGCGCTTCCTCGCCGGCGAGGACCCCGGCCTCGACTGGTTCGAGCCGTGGCTGCGTCTGATGCGGGAGGAGACCGCCAAGGGCAAGCGTGTCGAACGCGTCCGCGTCGTCGACGAACCCCCGTCCGACTACCTGCGTTTCGAGCTGTGGGGAACACCCCACAACCTCGTCGCGGGTGAGGACATCCGCTACCTGGAACGTTCCCTCGTCGCAAACCTTGGGCTGCCGCCGTACGACTTCTGGCTGTTCGACAACCGGACCGTGGCTCTGCTGAAGTTCGGGGAGAACGACCGATTCCTCGGAGTGGCACTGTCCGACGACCCCGCCGAGATCCAGCGCCATACCAGCTACCGCGATGCGGCATGGCGCTCCGCGGTGACCTTCGAGGAGTACGAGAAGGAGCACACGCACCCACAGTGAGCAGCGATTACCAGTCCGCTCGTATCGCCCTCGGCGCTCGGCTGCGTGAGCTGCGCGTCGAGGCCGGGCTGAACGGAAAGCAGCTCGCCACCCAACTCCGCTGGCCGCCGTCGAAGGTGTCCAAGCTGGAGAACGCCAAGCAGTCTCCGACCGCCGAGGACCTGCGTGCCTTGGCCAGCGCCCTCGGCGTCCCAGAGGTGCAGGCCGAGCTGATGGGCCGTCTCCGTTCCTTGGAGACGCACTACGCGGCTTGGCGACGCCAACTCGCCGCCGGCGTACGCGCCCGGCAGGAGGCATGGCAGGCAACGGAGAACTCGACTGCCGAGGTCCGCAACTTCGAGACGGCATGCATCCCGGGCCTGCTCCAGACCGCGGAGTACGCCCGGCACATGTTCCAGCGCACGACCGCCCTGCATCGCACGCCGCCCGACATCGAGGCCGGCGTCAACGCGCGCATGCAACGCCAACAGGCCCTCTACATGCCCGGCCGGGACTTCAGATATCTGATCTGGGAGCCCGCCCTTCACATGCTTCTGTGTCCGCGCGAGGTGATGGCCGGCCAACTCGACCGGCTCACCGGCGTATTCGGCATGTCCTCGGTACACCTCGGCATCGTGCCGCTGGGCGCGGATCTCACAGTCGTGCCCACGCATGGTTTCTGGCTGTTCGATGACCGGCTCGTCATGGTCGAGACGATCGGCGCGGAACTGCGTCTGACCGACCGCGCCGAGGTCGACCTGTACCGGACCGTGTGGAACGAGCTCGAACAGGCCGCAGTCACCGGTCCCCAGGCCCACCGCGTCATCGTCCGCGCGCGGGCGACACTCGACCTGATGTGAGCAACCTCTGGAAGCCTCCCCGGCCTTGTGGGAAATCAGGAGAAATCGCTACTCATTGCAGCAACCGACTTCCCTACGGTCCGGGGCATGTCCACCAGCACACGCCGGGGCACACCGCGTCACGCGGGCCGTGAGTGGCTCGCCGACGCCCACCCCACCCCAGATGACGCCCTTCGGTCATGGTCCGCCGGGGGTCTCGCCTCTATTCCGACCGGCCGCCTTTGGCTCGCCGCCGAGGCCCCGCTCCTGCGCACCGTCGTTGCCATGCAGCGCGTACCGCCGAAGCGGCTCGGCCCTGTGCTCGCGTACCCCGAGGCCGAATGCGCCTGGTGGCTCATCCCGCCTGACGACGCCCACCAGCTCGACGATGTCGCGCGGTTCACTGTGCACCCGCCCGGGTGGCCGCTGTACTGCCCGCCCCTCAACCGGCCTGCCGGGGGTCGCGTGTGGCTGGAGCGGCCGGATGGTTCTGGACGACTGACCGATCCGATCGTGCTCGGCGCCGCCTTCGGGCCTGCCGGCCGTCTGCCCGCGGAGGCCCACGGATGACGATTCCCGACACCACCCACACCCCCAGGCCCGTCGAGGCACAGCCCGGTGTCTTCGTCCACACCAGAGCAGAGCGGAACCTGGAGGTCGGTCACTGGCTCCTGCTGTCGGCGCCGGACAGGGAGAGGGCGCGGACGGAGTGGTCGACGACGGGCGTCGCCCTCCTGCGGTGCGGGGCCCTCTTCACCGCGGTGCGCCTCTCGGCCACTCTCGTGCAAGCCGCCTCGGGAACGGACGATGTGCAGAAGATCGACGCTTTCCTCGCCGAAGCCCTCTACGGAGGGCCGGTGTTCGTCGACACGCACATCCAGCGCTACTACGTCCTCGTGCCCCGCAGCGCTGCGGACAGGCTGGAGTGGCGCGACCAGCCCCGCCAGGTGCACGCGGAATGCCTCGAACCGGGCTGCTTCCTCGGTGTGCCGGACGTCATCACGACCAACCCGAGCCTGGGCCGCTCGCGCTGGTGCGTACCGATGGACGGTCCCGGCAACCTGTGCAGCCCAGAGGCTGTCTCGCAGCTCGTCGCATACGGCCTGCACCGGCTCGCGGAGGCGACGGCCGGTGAGTAACACGCTGCTACCTGTCGACGCCGACACGATCCAACACACCTACGAGTACGTGCTGTTGAGCATCCGCCTGCCGACCGGAGACGCGCTGGGCACCCTGAAGGAGACGCTTCAGGGACACGTGCAGCTCCTGGCCCCGGAGGTACGGAACCTCTCGCCCCGCATGCGAGGCGAGACCCGGCGTACAGCGGTCCATATCCTCGTGCGCACGTCTCACCTCCTGAAAGAGACCACGGGCTCCCCGACCGCCCAACTCACCGAAACGTACGACCTCGCAGTCACGGCCCGCGCCCTGCTGACCCTGTACCTGCACCCCGGACCGCTCGGTTCACCGACCGCCGAGGGCGAAATAGCCCAGCAGATTCGCCAACGCCTGTGCGGCGCCTGCTGGCAGCCGATCGAGGACGACGAGCCGTACGAGCGGCGCCCCTTCGACAGTGACTCGGCGGGAACGATCCACGGCTACGTCCATGCCGAGCCGTGCGTCGACCGGCCGTCCCTGCTCGCGCCGGTGCCCCCTCAGGACTCAAGTGCTTGAGCTGCCAGCGCTTCCCGCAGCCTCAGGAACGACTCGGCTCGTAAAACCCCTCGTCACAAGCCGCTCATACGCCCGGATCACCTCGGCGGGTACATCCTGTTGGATCATGAAGCCTTGAGCTGGGTAGATCAGCAGCCGTTGAAGAGATCCGACAAGCATGTCGATGACAAGCCGTGCGTCCTGGATTGAGTCCGCGTAATCCGAGAGCGTCATGGGAGTCGACGCACTCACGAACTCCACCTCAGGCCAGAGCTTCCGGGCCGTGGCGTAGGCCCGACGTTCCTCGTAGGGCTTACTGACGAGAAGCACGGAGGACACCTTGATTCCGCGCTCTTTGAGCAGGGCGCGGGACAGGGTGATGTTCTGCCCGGTATTCCGGGCATGAGGCTCGACGAGGATGGCGTCCGCGGGAACGCCGAGTTCAAGCGCACGGTCCCGATAGTGCTCGGCCTCGCCGCGCGGCATGCGGCCCTGTGTCGTCCGGCTGGTCGCGCCCGTGAAGACGATCAGTGGCATCATGCCGCGCCGGTACAGGTCAACGGTGGTGTCGGCTACGCCCAGGTCATGGCTGCCAAGACCGAGGCCGACCGAGCACGGACGCGGCTCGTGATGCATCAACTGGAAGTCCCAGAGAAGCCGGGCACCTTCCCAGTCCTGAGCGGAGATCACGCGGAACCTTCCTTGGCCTTGTCCCGGGCGGAGTCGGGGACTTCGAACTCGTACTCCCACGCGAACCGCGAGGCTGCGTGGATGCCGACGGCGAACTCGACCACTGTGCCATCTGCTGTGTATGTCGTCCGGTGAAGCTCAACTACGGGTTCGCCCGAGGGAAGTTGTAGGAGTTTCACCTCGTCCGCTGTCGGCACGCGAGCGAACAGCGCCTCTTTCATGTGGTCGATCTCGTACCCGGCGTCGTAGAGCACCCGGTATCCGCCGCCTCGGCCGGCGGGGCCCGGCGTTGGGTCGACGATGCGGGTTCCTTCGACGTGTTCGGGCCGGTAGTAGCTGGTCAAGGTGTGCGTCGGTTGCGTGCCCTCCTTCACGAGGCGGGCACGTGCATACACAGGTGAGCCGACGGGGACGCCGAGCCCCTCAGCGATCACCGTGTCCGCCGCGACGCGGTCGACGGTCTGCGTCTGCTCGTTCCGGTCGTAGGCCCGCCCCGAGGCCACGCGATCTGCGATGAACGCGACTTCGTCGCTGTCCCGCCATTTGACCTTGTCGTAGCGGGTGATGCCGAGTCGTTTGAGGGCGGAGCGGGGACGCACGATCGTGCCGTGGCCTCGTGTCGATGTCACGAGGCCTTCGGCCTCAAGTGCCTTGTACGCCTGATGGACGGTGGCCTTCGAGCCTTCGCCGGCCTCTACAAGCTCCCTGATCTGGGGCAACTGAGCCCCTGGTGCGTAGTCGCCATTCCTGATCTGTTCCGCGACCCGGTCCGCCAGTTCACGCCACTTCGGTGCCACAGCAGAACTCCCTTCGATACGCACTAGTGAAGCACAGTCCTAGGACTGTTGACAGTCCTAGGACTGCGATGCCATAGTCCTCTCATGCCACTCGCAGTCCTAGGACAGCGGGAAGGTGGCTGCCATTGGGCTCCGCCATGGCATGTCGGTTCGGGATAGCTCCTAGCACGCCATGGGGGCCCTGAGCTGGTCGTTCCTTGACAACTCAAGAGAGTGCACCTGAGGGAAATCCGCCCCACCTCCGCAAGCAAGAGGGCGGGCGCGTACGGGTCCAGTCCCGTGCGCGGTACAGCGCAACCGCCCCGATGGTCGTAGGCCGGGTTCAACTCCCGGTCGGGGCACTGCGGCCGATCTTCGGTCGCGCCGCGCAGCCTGCGCGGCTTCACCTTCAACGACGCGGCCCCGGTGCTGGAACACCGGGGCCGCTGTTCGGGCCGTTCACCTGTGGAAGGACACACGACCCAATGGACCACATCGTCACTGTTCAAGAGGCTGTTACCGCGTTCGCCGACTTCATGGACCCAACGGACGCCGAGCTGGACGCGATCGAGCTGGAGATGCCCGCGATCCTCGCGGACGTCGACCTGCTGGACGTGCAGATCATCACCATGGACCGGACCCCCACCGAGCTGGACGTCCGGCGTATCCGGCGGGCCCGCCGGCGGTTGCTGACTGCGCTGGCGGGCCAGGCCGCGACCGTGCACCGGGGCGGTGCGGCATGAGCGGACAGAACACCGTGCGGGAGTTCACCGCGCAGATGTCCGTCCGTGACGGCCGCTGGCGCCTGTACGTGGCCTTGCTCAACACCACCGAGCAGTGGCCGGAGCACCGGTTGGGGCGGACGGTGCCGACGTTCACGGACCGTACGGACTCGCTCAGCGCGCTCGGCTTCGAGCCGGTACCGGGCGCCGAGTGGGAGTGGACCGAGGACAGCGAGACGCCCGGCAACCCCGCCTCCCCGGTCGTTCTGATCGCCGCGATCCGGGTGCGTTCATGGTCGGGGGTGAGTGTATGAACGCCGCTCATATCCGTTCGGCGGAGCGGGCGTTGTCGGCCGGCACGTGGCTGATCGTGGCGGGCGCGATGCTCTACTCGATCCTCACCGTCACCCCGCTCGCCTCCGCCCACACCCCCGCCCAGTGGGCCTGGACGGCACCGATCCTGCCCCTGGTGGTGGACGCGGCCGTGGTCATCGTGGTCCGCCTGGACGCGGTGCTGGCCCGGCTCGGGGGCAACGGCGGGCGGTGGCCCATCGCGCTGCGGTGGATGACCGGCTGCATGACCCTCGCCCTCAACGTCGCCGACTCCGCACTGAAGAACGACCTGGTGGGCGTGGCCGTGCACGCGGTCGCCCCACTGCTGCTGATCGTCACGGCAGAGACCGGCCTCGCCTACCGGCGGGCCATCACCGCCGCCGTGATCGCTTTGGAAGCCAAGCAGCACGCCGAGCGGGAAGCCCGGGAACAGGCCGCGAGCGAGCGGCGTGACGAGATTGCACGGCGGGCCCGTGAGGAGCGCGAGCACGCGGCGGCACTGGCGCGTGAACAGCGTGAGCATGAGGCCCGCATGGCCCGTGAACAGGCCGAGCGGGAGGCCGCCGCACGGCGTGAGGAACGGGAGCGGGAAGAGGCGCGGGAGCGTGCCGAGCGCGAGGAGCGTGAACGCGCGGACCGTGAGCGTGAACAGCGTGAGCGGGAGCGTGAACGCCGTGAACGTGAGGCCGCCGAACGCGCCGAACGCGAGCAGCGAGAGCGTGTTGAGCGGGAGCGCCGTGAACAGACCGAGCGGGAGGAGCGGGCCGCGCGTGAACGCGCCGCGCTGCTGTCCGCTGGTCCTGCCACGGAGAAGCTGTCCGAGGATGACGCCCGCGCGATCGTGGCCGCCGCGCACGCGGAGGGTATGTCGGTGCGCACGGCTGCGGAGCTGTGCGGCTGGTCGGTGGGATGGGTTTCGACCCGCTACGCCGAACTGCGCGGCCCGGTCAACGGTGTTCTGGTCGATCTCGCCGGTACGGGCCGCTGATGGCTACCGCGCACGCGAGTGGCTCGCTGCCCGTGTATCGGTGGCGTCTCGCCCTCTCCCGCATTGCTCGGCGTGTGCGTGCCGTGCGCCGGCTCCAACTGACCTGAGGGAGAGCCCTGATGGCGCATCGTGACCCGCCGGGGATCATCGCCCCGCACATTCCCGCCGACGTCTACCGCCGCGCCGAAGCCACCGGGCAGCCCGTCGTCGTCATCGTCCACACCACCGACCAGGACGGGCGCCCGCTGCGCCACTACCTGTTCCCCATCGTCATCGCGGGTGCGGGCGTCGTGGGGGTGTTCGGCCTCGTGGCAGCGCTCGTCGCACTGCTCGACTTCGCAGTCCACACCGCCATCGCCATCGGCAGCGTGGCCGGACCTGTCGGTATCGGCGGCATCACCCTCAAACTCACCCGCCCCAAGGACTGAAACAGGCGGAAGCCGTAGACGGCCCGCAGGGAGTCCGACCCCTCTCGCGTGTGGGTGCACATCCCCCGGGCCGTGAACGGCCGCTGAGGGCCCCGTGAAGGGGTTGCACGGCTGGTTTTTCCGCCGCTCTACGCGCGCGGGCGCGTAGAGCCCTCACCCCTCCCCACCGCTCAACTCTGCAACATCGCAGGTCAGATGCGGTTGAAGGGGGTTCAACCGGTGCTTTCGACGCAACCGACAGCACCGCCCCCTGCAACCCGGCGGGCCGGTGACGCCACGCAACGGCGCACCGGCCCTCATCCACGGTCTTGGAGGACCCTTTCGTGGACTGGAAGCAAGCATGGTCGACCACCACCAACACCACCACTACGGCGCTCGATTCACTCGCCCCGGTGTGCGCTCCGTTCGCGGCCCGCTGGGACCTTGAAGCCGGGCGGCGCACCAAGCTGCGCACCCCGGAGCACCTGAAGCAGCTGATGGCCGCGCAGAAGGAACACAACGCCGCGCGCTCCACCCACGCCACCGCCAAGTCCCAGCAACACGCCGCCCGCGCCGCGTCCAACAACCCGTTCGCGGCCGGCCGCCGCGCCGCCCGCGTCGCGGCCAAGGCAGCCCTGAGCCACGAGCGCGACACCCGAGCCAAACTCAAAGCCGCGCGGGTGAACTACCCCACCACCCTCAAAGCCCGCGCCATCCAGGCGCACTCACTGCACGCCGTGCCCAGCACGATCGCGTCCACGCTCATGTCCACCGCACACCTCACCCTCTGGCCGGCCACCACATCCGCCGTACTGATCGGGGCGAACGTAGCCAGCCTCGCGCTCGGGCGGCGCAAGCTGCGCGTGCCGGTGGATGAGTCGGTCTCGGTGGAAGAACGTCAGCTCATGGAACGCCTCGACCCGTCGTACTGGGTCGAGCACGCCGGTGACCGTGGTCTGTCGGGCACGGTCACCACGCCTCCCGCGATGGAGCCGGGCGGCATCCGCTGTGAAATCCGCCTGGACGGGACGTGGACGGTCAAGACGCTCGCGGACAAGGCCGACTCCGTCCGTGCGCTGCTCGGGGCCCGCACCGCGCTGCGCATCCGGATCACCTCCGCCTCACGCGGCGGCTGGGCCGTCCTCACCCTCGCCACCCGCTCGGCAGCCGCAGGCGTCCCCTCTATGTGGACTGCGGACCGCATCCCGTCCGACCCACTGACGATGAACCTCGGCCTGGACACCGAGACCGGCGATGAGGTCCTGATCCCGTTCGACGAACGGCTGTTGGTGTCCGGCGCGTCCGGCACCGGCAAGTCCTGGTCCTTCCGCCCCCTCATGGCCACCGCCCACCTGCGCGGCGACCTGCTCCTGATCGACGGCAAGGGCGAAGAGGCCAACATCTGGGAACCGGTCTGCCGCGTCGCCGTCGAACGCGACGACATCACCGACGCCGTGGACCAGGCGCACACGGAGATGACCCGCCGCAAGACCGACATGAAGCAGCGCGGCATCAGCGTGTGGGACGGCCCTCAGCTCACCGTCGTCGTCGACGAGGGACAGGTCATCCTCGCCCTCATCACCAAGGATAAAGACCGGCTGCAACGCCTGATCGAACTGTCCTCACTCGGCCGCTCGCGCGGTGTCGTCCTGTGGTGGGCCACCCAGTACCCGCTCACCGACGGCGGAGCGCCCGGCGTGCACAAGCTGATCGCACCCAACCTCCTCACCCGGTTCTCGCTACGGGTGGCCGGCACGACACAAGCACAGGTCGCCCTCGACGACTGCGCACACTACGCACCCCACCAGATCCCCGACGGCCGCGAATACCGAGGCCACGGCTACCTCAAGGGCTACGGACCGCGCATGCTGCGCACCTGGACCCTCGACGACACAGGCGTACGCGCCCTGCCCACATCGATCTGGACTCCCGCGCCGACGTCGGGCGGCTCGACGCCGCGCACACCGCTGCACCTGGTCAAGAACACACCCGCAGCGACCGGGGCGGCAACCAACCGGGACAAGGTGCTCGCCGCCGTGCACTCCGGGGCCCGCACCGCCAAAGACGTGACCGACACCACCGGCCTCAACAAGGGCACCGTCTCCCGCGAGATCAAAACCCTCACCGAGAGCGGAGCCCTGCACCGCACCCCCGACGGCCGCCTCCTCCCCGGCCAGCAAGCGGCCTGACCACTCCCGCGAAACGACAACGGCGGCCCCCATCCGACCAAGAACCGGGGCCGCCGCCAATCCAGCACGCACGTAGAGAACTGGAGGTCTCCAGCATGACCCAACCGACCCTCCTTCGGGGAGAGCACCTGCAAACCGCTCTCGACCTGGCCGCCTCCGGCCTGCCCCCGCTGCCCCTACGAGCCGGGAAGGTACCGTTCGGCAACTGCCGCCGCTGCGCCAACAACTCCTGCGGCGGCCGACCCAACATGAAGACCCCGGGCCCGTGCGCCTGCCCTGGCGTCTGCCACGCGTGGGCCGCCGCGACCACCGACCCACACGTCATCACCTCCGGCCCCTGGCGCCGCGCCTGGCTGCAAGCCGAAGCGGTCGCCTACCACCCGGGCGGAGCGGGGCTGACAGCCGTGGACCTGGACAACACCGACGCGATCGCGTGGGCCCGCGAGAACCTGCCGCCCACACACGTCGTGCCCACCACCCGGGGCGAACACTGGCTCTACCTCGGTGCGATGCAGTCCGCCAACGCCGTACGCCCCGGCGTGGACATCAAGTCGACCATGTCCTACGCCCGCTGGCTCGGATTCGGCACCGGCACCATGGCCGCCCTGCCGGACGCCGTGCGCGCGCTCATCGTGAAGAAGTCCGCCGCAGTCCGACCGACGGCCGTCACTGTGCCCGCCCTGGCCGGGGGCGGGGAGTGCCCGCACCGCACACCGACCTATCTGGACCGTGGCATCGCCATGGCGGAGCAGCGCATCACCAGCGCCCGTGAAGCGGTGCATGCCACCGTCTACCGGACGTTCCTCGCGGTGCTGTCCATGCACGGGCGGTGTGGCTGCCTCACTGAGGTGCACGTCACCCGGTTGTTCACCGCAGCTCAGGCCAAGGGCGAATCGCTCCGGCACTGCACGGACGCGTGGACCAACGCCCTGACCACGTTGGGACTGAGCCATGTCTGAGGACGACAAGACTCCCGGCCGCGAGGTCATCGCGGACTACGCGCAGGAGCACTTCCGCTACTTCCGCACCGCTGACGGGACCGTCTACGCGCAGAAGAAGGGCCATCCCGTTGCCCGCCCGATCCGCTCCCAGGGCACGACGGGCAGCCACCGCCAAGAACTCATGGTCGGCCTCTACCGCGACGGACGCGGCGCGTTCAACGGCTCAGCGCTGAAAGAGGCGCTGGACCTGATCGAAGCACTCGCGCTGACCGAGGACGTGCAGCCGGTCCATATCCGCGTCGCCCCCGGATTCGACGGCGCGACGTGGCTGGACCTGGGCCGCGACGACGGACAGTCCGTGCGCATCCACCCCACCGGCTGGGACATCCTCACTCCCGACCCGCGCGAGGTGTGCTGGCGGCGCACCCAGCTCACGGGGGAACTGCCCATGCCGGTCAAGGACACGGGCGGCAAGGGCATCGATCTGCTGATGCGGCTGTGCAACTTCGCCAACGCCGAGACCGAGTGCCTGGCCATCGCGTGGCTGATCGGCTGCCTCGGACCGTCCGTGCCCGTCCCCGCCCCGTTCCTCACCGGACCGCAGGGCGCAGGCAAGTCGACCGGAGGCCGCATGCTCACCCGGATCATCGAGGGCATGAGCGGCGACCTGCGCAGGGCCCCGAAGGACGAGGAAAGCCTGATCGCAGCGGTTGCCGCGGGATGGGTCACCGCCCTGGACAACCTCTCCCACGTGACACCCGACCTGTCGGACGCCATGTGCTGCATCGTCACCGGCGCCGAGAGCGTCAAGCGCGCCCTGTTCACCGACGGGGACGTCTTCCGCGTCGGCTACCGCCGCCCCCTGCTCCTGACCGGGATCGACGTCGGAGTCATCCGGCCCGACCTCGCGGACCGGCTCCTGCCCCTGCGCCTGGAACGCCCCCGTATCCGGCGCACCGAGGCCGAACTGTGGACGGACTACGCGGAAGTCCTCCCCGTCGTGCTCGGCTCGCTCCTGGACCTCACGGTCAGGGTCCGCGCGGCCCAGGCGGAGACCCCCACCGATCTGCGGATGGCGGACTTCGCCCACCTGTGCGCGCAGTTCGACGCGGCGACCGGCCTCGGGGCGCTGGCCGCGTACCGGGCCAGTCTGGACGACCTGAACGACGACGTGATCGAGGGCGACCTCCTAGCACAAACGGTCCTCAAGTACGCCGAGACCATCGAGCCGGGCGGCGCGCAGCGGATGACGTCCACGGAGTGGCTGTCCTGCCTCAGCCGCCTCTACAGCGGCGACGATGGCCGTCCCCTGCCCAGGGGGTGGCCGACCACCGGCAAAGTCCTCTCCGACCGGCTCAAACGCCTCCAACCGACGCTCGCCGCCCGGCGCGTCCTCGTCGACGCGGGCCGCACCAGCGCGGGCCGCTACCTCGAAATGACCCGCACGCTCCCCCCGGCCCCGCACGAGCAGGCACGGGCGTTCTGACCGAACGCTCACCCGGACAAGCAAGAGGAGCACCACCCCGGCGGAGCGTGCTCCTCTTGCTGTTCGGCGCTTGCGCCGCCTCAAGGACGTGCCGCGCAGCGGCTCCTTCTTCGCTCTGTGAGCCGCGCTCAACTACGACAGGCAGCCCCTTCTTTTTTTGTCCTAAGAAGGAAGACGCTGCGTCATCCGCGTCATGCGAGCCGGGAAACGGCACGTGACCTGCGGCAACAGGCATGACACAGACGGCTTGCTCTGCGTCATCATGCGTCACCTGCGTCATCCGGTGACGCACCCCATGACGCCGGCATGACGCACGCTCTAGCCGCTACGTCAGACAAAACCGCAGGTCAGAGTCCTAAGTGACGCGCGTGACGCCATGACGCAGAAATCCACACCTCGGACAGATCAGGAGTCCGAGATCCCTGAAGCCAACGCGACACCCCCGAGGACCCCATGAGCCGAACACGTTCCGCTCAACCCGACGCCCGCGCGATCCTCCGCAACGGTCTCCCCGACCGCTACCTCACCGTCGACGACATCGCGACGATGTTCGAAGTCCCCGTCGAAACCGTCTACCAGTGGCGCAAGAAGCGCACCGGTCCTCCCGGCTTCCGCATCGGCAAACACCTCCGCTATGACCCCGCCGACGTCGGCGCCTACGTCACCGAACGAAAGACCGCCGACCAGGCCGCCGCCTGACTCAGCCAAACCACAAAGCCCAACACCCCAGGGAGGGCCACGCCGTGGCCCTCCCTGCCCATGCCCGGAAGGGAACACACCCGCATGGCAGGCCACATCCAAGACCGCTGGTACAAGATCGAAGGTGCCTCCAACGGAGGGCCCCGCCGCGTACGGACTGACCGCTATGGCGCGGGTCTGCGGTACCGCGCCCGCTACATCGGTCCGGACGGGACCGAGAAGAGCAAGTCCTTCCCCGATGGGCAAAAGCGACTGGCTGACCAGTGGCTGGCCCACATCGAGGCCGACATGTCACGGGGGCAGTACCTCGACCCCCAGGCCGGCCGAGTGACGTTTGGGCAGTACGCCGAGAAATGGCTGAACACGCAGACCACCGACATGACCACGCGCGAGTCAGTCGAGTCCGCCATACGCGGCCACGCGATCCCCTATCTCGGACCGCGACCGCTCGGTTCCTTCAAGCCGGAACACATCCGGGACTGGCTGAGCGAATTGGAGCAGGTCGTACACGCGTCGTCGTACCGGCGTGTGATCTACAACAACGTGTCGACGGTCCTCAATGCGGCTGTAGACGATGGCCACTTGACCAAGAATCCCTGCCACGCTCAATCCGTTCGGCCCCCTGCTGCGGGCACGGGTCGGATCATGCCGTGGGGTGCTGAGCGCGTTTTCGCCGTACGGGCAGCGCTGCCGGAGCGCTATCACGCGACCGTTGACCTCGGAGGCGGATGCGGACTCCGGCAAGGGGAGATCTTCGGGCTTCCTGCCGAGGGAATCGACCTCGACTCGGGATGGCTACATGTCGCGAACCAGGTGAAGGTGACGAAGGGAGGTCTCGTGTTCGCACCGCCGAAGCAGAACAAGGAGCGCGACGTCCCTTTGCCCGATCGCGTGGCGCACATTCTCAAGCAGCACATGGAGACGTTCCCCCCTGTCGACGTCACCTTGCCGTGGCTCCGACCTGACGGCCCGTCCGTCACCAAGCGGCTGCTGTTCACCCGTCTCGACGGGAAGGGCCCGGTTCGACGAACAGACTTCAATGACCGCGCGTGGAAACCTGCTCTGGTCACGGCTGGAGTCATCCCCGTGCCGAAGCCGGGTGAGCGCCATCAGGCTGCCCGAGAACACGGCATGCACGCCCTCCGCCACTTCTACGCCTCGATCCTTTTGGACGCCGGCGAAAACATCAAGGCCTTGAGCCACTACCTCGGACACAACGACCCGGGATTCACACTCCGGGTCTACACGCACCTTCTGCCAAGCAGTGACGCGCGGGCCCGGACAGCCGTGGATGGCCTTTACCAGCACGTCGAGGAGGGCATCTGAGAGTACCGAAGCCGTCGACTTGAGGTCGGCGGCTTCGAATCAAGCCCGTCAGTCACTGAATCGGCCTCCTAAATGGGTATATCTCGGCCTTGCTCAGAATTCCAAACCTGTTGCGCCAGGTCCTTGAGCGCTGGCGATCTTAGGCGAGAATGGAACGCTCCACTTGGCGACGCACGCTCATTCGACATCACCATTTCATCCTCTCCGACCAAAGAGCGGATCGTTTCGTAGGAGCGATCATAAAGCGAACACGACTCACCCAAGGAAGAGGAATCGATATCGGGTGAAGATGCAGCCCGCTTGACTACAGCATCACGAAACCCTTCGATAATCGGAATCAACGACTGCACCGCCATAAATCGACGCACATGCTCGTCAATCTCGTAGCCGCCAATCGACATGTGACGCGAAGGGGAAAAAATCTTTCGAAGGGAGGCATTCGCTGTGGCAACGAGAGATTCAGCGTCAGTCAAAGCATTGCGGAAAAGTTCTGCCGTAAAGGGGGAGAGCCGCCGCACCGCCGCTGGTTCTCCTCGACTTCCTACAGTGGCGAAAGCTCGACGGATCCCACCCTCAACAGCCGATTCCAAATATTCCGGCGAAATAGAATCCTGCTGAACGTTGTCAAGGACCCGGCGTACAGATTGCGTCTGACGCAGCAGCTGATCCAACTTGGACTCGACCAAGCTGAGGCGGTCCTCATTCGAAGTCTCTTCGAGCCGACGAATAATCGAACTGATTGCCGCAGGGAAGTCTTCTGGAAATCGCATCGGAGAGTACAGCAGGACACGAGAAAACGATGTTGCCAATTGATCCGCAAGTGGCTCAGCAAGGTACCCATTCACGATGAGCACGGTTGCCACATTCGCCCCTTCTCGCTGGAGCGACTTTGCCGCATTAGCAAGCCGGTCAGCTTCCGGCGCATGTAGGACGGATTGAGTTATTTGAATAGCACATCCAGCGTGATCGCCGACCCCCACCCAGTAATCAGCAACGAACGCCGGCTTCTTCCTCAAGCTCTTGGACTGCTCGAAAACCCATCCGTTTGAATCCAGAATTCGTGCCACATCAGACCGCACATCATCCGGTGTGGAAACCTCAAACTGTTGCCGAGCCACTTCGCGCACCATGGCACGCGTAACGTCAGTTCCTGCCCTGGCGCTGGCTTCGTAGGCGTGATAGAAAAGACGGATTACTTTACGAGCGTTTCCGCCGGCCAATTCAACGAGGTACGAGATGGAGTCATCGGTGAAAGGGGCCAGATCGTCTGATTCCCTACCGAGGGCATTACGCACATACTGACGCGCATCTTCGAAAGACAAAGCAGTCGGGCGCACAAGAGAGGAGATCCTCTGCTTCGCGTCATCGGGCAGAACCTCCACGAAGTCGGGCAGCCCACTGAGAACAAGGAGGGAGCGCGACTGACCAAAAACCTCTAGCAATTTCTTGAAGGCTAGAACTGCACCTTCATCCATACCGCTTCGCGTATCGCGCGAGAGCACCTTTTCGAACTCGTCGACGATGAGAACGAAGTGTTGATGCTGCCTGCCGTAGAGAAAAGCGAAGACACCAATCGCTTCTAGAGCAGAGATATCATCGTTAATAGTTCGCCGGATACCCCGTTCCTGCAGAACTGTGTCTGCGGGATGTCCCGCAAGCCATTCCCAGACCGCGGCTTCAAATTCCGGTCTCATAAAAAGACCTAGCGCCGTGCCAAACTCTTCTTGCTCCGTGATGTCCTTAAGTCGTTCTTGCAGCCGCTGCTGGAAGGTGGACTCTGGCAACCCAAATCGCTGAACAATATCCTGTGGTGATGCTTGACGTTCAAGAAGAAGCCTTGCCACGTTCTCCGTCAGTGGCGATTGGCCAAGCTCCTCGGCCACAATATCAGCGTAGTATTCGGCGACACGCTGCCTGAGGTCTTTCCGGTCCAACTGCCCGAAGAAACGATCGCGATACAATGCTAGAAAGTTATCTGCTGGCGCATCTACATAGAAAGAGTGGACTGACTCATCATCCCGACTTCTAATGCGCCGAAGGATTTCGACAGACAAATGCGTCTTGCCTGTTCCATACTCGCCGACGATGGCGATTACATTGCCATCAACTGGGCGACCCTTCGCCGCTTTGATATCGTCATTCTGCGCCAAATACTGATCGACGTACGCTAGCGCCTGCGCTACGGCCGGAGTCTCGATACTGAAGGCGTCTGCGCCCAGCGGAGAGAAGCGCGCCACAGCCGAAACGGGAAACGGGTTCTCGTTCCAACGTTTTGAAGTATGTCCGCCTTGGGAGGTCATGACAACAGCGCTTTCTCTGCGTAATACTGGGTGAAATCTGAATAACCAACTCGATTACTTGCCGATGTGACCGCCGCATCAAACACGCTCTCGCATGTCATCTGCAACTCCCTGATGGTCGTCTGCCCACGCCCCCGTATGCGTGTCTGCATGAATTTGAGGACAGTTGCCTCATCGGTGACCGGGCAGTGAGCACTCTGAGTGGCAGTTCGAGCAATGCGCGAGTTTACAAAATTCCAACCGTCACTCTCATCCAGCACGTCCAGCATCAGATGTGTTATGGGTTTGGCTGCCGGATTCGGCTCGATTGCGGCCACTGCTTCATATGACGACTCACAAAAGAAGACCAGCATCTTCTGAGTGTAACTACTATAGCTGCGCACTTCCTCGACAAGTTCCGACGGCGGAAGAAGGAGAATAATTACGAGTCCTGCCCGCGCTAGTAGTCTCGACAGGTAAGGATAGAATTGAGCCGGCTCGTCGTTCCTCTTCTCAAGTTCTTCATAAGTCCTGTCGTCAAAGGCTCGCCGCAGGTGAAGCTCATCATGGATGCGCCGACAAATATGTCGAATGCGCGCTTGAGTATCAATGCCCAGCAGACCATCAGAGGTAAGATCGATGATTTCGATCTTCGCTGGCGACGGCATCGGAGTGAGGAACTCCCGTGTCTCCCAAGCGCAGCGGTGCATCAGTGAAGTTTTACCGCAGCCTTGAGGACCCGTAATAAGGACCAGTTTGCCACTCTTTGTGAAATCAAAGTCAGCTTGCAATTCTTCTTTGTAAGAAAAAAAAGCCTCCTGACTATGATCAACTGGTACGTACAGGTCTGCGTGCTCCGCTGTTTCCCACGGACAAAGTGGCCGCCCATCAGTTCTAGAGCGGTCGGGAAGCGTGAATGGATTTAGCACAACGTCTCCGGGCCAGTGAAACCGATGCTTGTCAAGGACTTACAGAAGATGGCGTCTTCTTGCGGGAGGGCCGCAACCAAATGGGGAAAAAAGAAGCCACCGAGGAAGCCACTTTTTCCGCATCAGCCTCCAATCGAGATAGATGCGATCGCACCCTCTCCGCCCTCAATCGTGTGTCGTCTTGAGAGCCCGCCCAGCCCAAATCAAGATCCTTGCCATATCGAGGTCCTTCTAGTTCACCGACAAGCCGCTCCACGAAAGGCCACGTGCCGCGAAGGCCCGCCTTCCGCAAGGTGGCAATGAATTGCATGCGACGTTGATCGATGATTGCTGTACTCGGTTTGCCGCCCGCAGACGATTCAAGCCATTCGGAAACGTATTGGTTCAGGGCATCACGGAAAGTACTCACTGCTATCCGCAGCTCTTCCGCAGCAGTAAGTTTCCTTGCCCGAGCACCTTGAGCCTCGGCGGCAAACATTGTCAGCAGCGAGCCAATGATGATCGGAAGTAGCCACGACAAGAAGGGGAAGGAAGACTCCTCCTTCGGGCTATTACCTTGAGATAAAGCTGCCGAGTCGACCAGCGCTCGGCAAACTTTTCGAAAGTTGACGGGTTGTTTCTTCCGCCATGAACCGATTGCATCATTACCAGAAAATTCCTGGCGGCTGGCCTGTAGCGTCTTTACCGTACTGCTCTCGGATAGAACGCCTAACGCAATGCCAGCATCTACCAGGTCCTTGCGATTCTCTCGCGAGAGACAGAAAACGACCTCCGAGTCGCTTGTCGTCGCGGCTTCAGCAGGTGTTCCTGGCAATGAAAGAAGGGACACCGCACTAGCGATCATCAGAAACCGCAGGATCAACCGTCTCGCCAACGCCCCCCGCCTTCGCCTCTCAAATGCGTGCACATCGATTGGTGTAGGCAGATTGTGTCACGCCCGGTTGGTGCCACGCAGGCAGTTGGTAAGACAGAAGCACAGGCGTCCGTCGCCAACGCCGAGGCCACTCTCTCGTCGCTACGAGACCGCCGACGTGTCCAGTGACGGCCCACAGACGGCCCAGCGCCGTGGCAGGCGCCCATCGTTGGCGTGGCCACGGCACTGTGGGCTGTAGGCGGCGCAGAAATAGCAGGTCAGAGAACCGGCAGGTTCTTCCGCAGCTCGAACGCCGTGACCTCGCTGCGGTACTCCTCCCACTCCTGCCGCTTGTTGCGCAGGAAGAAGTCGAAGACGTGCTCGCCGAGGGCCTCGGCGACGAGGTCGCTGCGTTCCATCAGGGTCAGGGCCTCGCCGAGGTTCTGCGGGAGCGGCTCGATGCCCATCGCGCGGCGTTCCGCGTCGGAGAGGGCCCAGACGTCGTCCTCGGCACCGGGGGGAAGTTCGTAGCCCTCTTCGATGCCCTTCAGGCCGGCGGCCAAGAGCAGCGCGTACGCCAGGTACGGGTTCGCGCCCGAGTCCAGGGAGCGGACCTCGACCCGTGCCGAGCCCGTCTTGCCGGGCTTGTACATGGGGACGCGGACCAGGGCGCTGCGGTTGTTGTGGCCCCAGCAGATGTACGAGGGGGCCTCGCCGCCGGCGCCCGCCGTGCGCTCGGAGCCGCCCCAGATGCGCTTGTAGGAGTTGACCCACTGGTTGGTGACGGCCGAGATCTCCGCCGCGTGCTTCAGCAGGCCCGCGATGAAGGAGCGGCCGACCTTGGAGAGCTGGTACTCCGAGCCGGACTCGTAGAACGCGTTGCGGTCGCCCTCGAAGAGCGAGAGGTGCGTGTGCATTCCGCTTCCCGGGTGTTCCGAGAACGGCTTCGGCATGAAGGTCGCCTGGACTCCCTGCTCCAGTGCCACCTGCTTCATGACCAGGCGGAACGTCATGATGTTGTCCGCCGTGGAGAGCGCGTCGGCGTAGCGGAGGTCGATCTCCTGCTGGCCGGGGGCTCCCTCGTGGTGGGAGAACTCGACCGAGATGCCCATCGACTCCAGCATGGTGATCGCCTGGCGGCGGAAGTCCATGCCGACGTTCTGCGGGGTGTGGTCGAAGTAGCCGGAGTTGTCGGCGGGGGTGGGGCGGGAGCCGTCGAGGGGGCGGTCCTTCAGGAGGAAGAACTCGATCTCCGGGTGGGTGTAGAAGGTGAAGCCCAGGTCGGAGGTCTTGGCGAGGGCGCGCTTGAGCACGTAGCGCGGGTCCGCGAAGGACGGGGAGCCGTCCGGCATGAGGATGTCGCAGAACATGCGCGCCGTGCCGGGCGCCTCGGCACGCCAGGGCAGGACCTGGAAGGTGGAGGGGTCCGGCTTGGCGATCATGTCGGACTCGTACACGCGGGCGAAGCCCTCGATCGCGGAGCCGTCGAAGCCGATGCCTTCGTCGAAGGCCTGTTCCAGCTCGGCGGGGGCCACGGCGACGGACTTGAGGAAGCCCAGCACGTCCGTGAACCACAGCCGTACGAACCGGATGTCGCGCTCCTCCAACGTCCGGAGCACGAACTCCTGCTGCTTGTCCATCTTCCGCTTCCCCATCCTTGCTGGTCAGGCCGCCTGTCCTCGTACCGCAGGAGGCGGTCGGGCACCTGAGCATCCCACCACAACACCATTTCGTGCGCGTTGCCGACCTTGATCGTCCGGCCGTCCTCGGGCTGAACGGCTCACGAACGGCAGGTGACCCGCGCCGATGTCCATGTGATGCCCATCTGCTGACCATCTTGCCTGCTCGGACTGACATTCGTAATGCCTGGCCCGGGGCACTTCGCACTCTTCCGCGGTCTTTGCTGTGGGCGCCCTACGAGAACCCTTTCCTCCCCCACTACGATCAGCGGGTCCCGACCTTCCCGTCCCTTCCCCCAAAAGGACAGACATCTCATGGGTTCCGCGAAGAACACCGGCAACGCGGCGCGCAAGGCCCGCATCGAGGAGATGCGGCGCGCCGAGCAGGCCCGCGAGCGGCGCGCCAAGCTCGTGAAGATCGTGGCGAGCACGGTGGTCGCCGCCGGTCTCGTCATCGGCGGGGTCGCCGTCGTGCACGCGCAGTCCGGCAAGAAGGACAGTTCCGCGAGTGACTCGAAGAACAGCGGTTCGGGGCACTTCGTCGCGGGCTCGGACGGCGTGAACACGTGGAAGGGGACGCTGGGCCGCACCCACGTCACCGGCACGGTGAACTATCCGATGCACCCGCCGGTCGGCGGCAACCACAACCCGGTCTGGCTGAACTGCAACGGCGACGTCTACACCAAGGCCGTCAAGGACGAGAACGCCGTGCACGCGCTGGAGCACGGCGCGGTCTGGGTGACGTACAACAAGAAGGCCTCGGCCGCCGACGTCAAGGCGCTCGCGGCGAAGGTGAAGTCGACGCCGTACTCGCTGATGAGTCCGTACGACAGCCAGAAGGACCCGATCATGCTGTCGGCGTGGGGGCACCAGCGCACGGTGAAGAGCGCGAGCGACCCGGACGTGAACAAGTTCTTCGCCGAGTTCGTGCAGGGCAAGCAGACGCCCGAGCCGGGTGCGGCCTGCACGGGCGGGCTGTCGCAGTGAGGCAGGCTGGACTGATCGCGGGGGCCGCGGCGGTGGCGCTGGTCGCGGCCGGGGCGATCACGTACGCGGTCGCCGAGGACGGCAGTGGGTCCGCCAACTCCTCTACTCCTACGGCGGATTCGGCGGACGCCGGGTTCGCGCGGGACATGGCGGTCCATCATCAGCAGGCCGTCGAGATGTCGTACATCGTGCGGGATCGCACGAAGAACGTGGAAGTGCGGCGGCTCGCATACGACATCGCGCAGACGCAGGCCAACCAACGGGGCATGCTGCTGGGCTGGTTGGACCTGTGGAACCTGCCGAAGGTGTCGGCCGATCCGCCGATGACCTGGATGGGCATGGGTGACATGGCGTCCGGGAAGGACGGCGCGCTGATGCCGGGGATGGCGACCAACACCGAGCTGAAGAAGCTGAATTCACTGAGTGGCAAGCCTGCCGAGGTGTTCTTCCTGCAGCTCATGACGGACCATCACAAGGGCGGGATCCACATGGCCGAGGGGTGTGTGGAGAAGTGCACGGTGGGGGTGGAGAAGCGGCTGGCGCAGGGGATGGTCGACGCGCAGCAGTCGGAGATCCAGCTGATGGCCGACATGCTCAAGGAGCGTGGCGCAAAAGCGCGTTCGTAAAGCGTCCCCGGTCGTTCGTTACACGCCCGTAAGGAAAAAAGCACCCAATTCGCCCCGGCTGACGGTTCCTTGGGTTTCTCTTGACTGTCACGTTCCCCTGGCATGAACGGTTCATCGAAAGAGTGGCCCCACGTGTGATCCATCCGCGGACCCTCCCGCCGCAGGTTCCGTACGGATCGACGACGACCGACCACTCCATGCGTGGAACCGCATAGCAGGGGGTTTTATGAGATCCAATCGCGCCACCATGCGCGCCGGAGTGAGCATGGCAGCGACACTGCCCATGATCGCCGGCGCTCTGGCGCTCGGTATACCCGCGGCGCACGCCGCGGACACCCCGGGCCGGGACGCCCTCGCGGGCACCAAGCCCGCGTGGGCGACGGCCAAGGCGGACAAGGGAGCGACCTCCGACAGCTCCAAGCTCTCCGCCCGGGTCTACCTCGCCGGCCGGAACGCCTCCGGTCTCGCGGCGTACGCCAAGGCCGTCTCCGACCCGGAGTCGGCCCACTACGGCAAGTACCTGAGCGCGGCTCAGGTGCAGCAGCGCTTCGGCGCCACGGCGGCCCAGGTGAGCGCCGTCAAGTCCTGGCTGAAGTCCGCCGGGCTGAAGATCACCGGTACCACGCAGCACTACGTCACCGTCTCCGGTGACGTGGCGGCGGTCGAGAAGGCGTTCAGCACCTCGCTGCACAACTACTCGAAGGGCTCGAAGACCTACCGCGCCCCGTCGAAGACGGCCTCCGCGCCGGACAGCCTCAACGGAGCCGTCCTGACCGTCACCGGTCTCGACAACGCCCCGCACAAGGCGAACCACGACGACACGCTGCCGGGTCCGACCGCGGTGTTCAAGAACTCGGGGCCGTTCTCCTCGTACTACGGCTCCAACACCGCGAGCACCCTGCCTTCGGCATACGGCCAGAAGATCCCGTACGCGATCGAGGGCTACACCGGCAAGCAGCTGCGGGCCGCCTACGGCGCCGGAAAGTACACCGGCAAGGGCGTGCGCGTCGCCATCACCGACGCCTACGCCTCGCCGACCATCGCCTTCGACGCGGCCACCTACGCGAAGAAGCACGGCGACGCCACCTGGAAGACCAGCCAGCTGAAGCAGGTCCTGCCCAGCAACTACACGCACACCGGCGCCGACGAGTGCGACGCCTCGGGCTGGTACGGCGAGGAGACCCTCGACGTCGAGGCCGTGCACGCGGTGGCTCCGGACGCGAACGTCACGTACGTGGGCGCCGCCTCCTGCCTGGACGACGACCTGCTCGACTCGCTGAGCAAGGTCGTCGACAACCACCTGGCCGACATCGTCTCCAACTCGTGGGGCGACATCGAGGCCAACCAGACCCCGGACCTCGCGGCCGCCTACGACCAGGTGTTCCAGCTGGGCGCGGTCGAGGGCATCGGCTTCTACTTCTCCTCCGGTGACAACGGCGACGAGGTCGCCAACACCAAGGTGAAGCAGGTCGACACCCCGGCCAACTCGGCGTGGGTGACGGCGGTCGGCGGTACCTCCCTCGCCGTGGGCAAGGGCGACAAGTACCTGTGGGAGACCGGCTGGGGCACCGAGAAGGCCCTGCTGTCGACCGACGGCAAGAGCTGGACCAACTTCCCCGGCGCCTTCACCTCGGGCGCGGGCGGCGGCACCAGCAAGACCGTGAACGAGCCCTTCTACCAGAAGGGTGTCGTCCCGGACGCGCTCGCCAAGGCCAACAGCGCCACCGGCAACCGTGTCGTCCCGGACATCTCGGCGATCGCCGACCCGAACACCGGCTTCAAGGTCGGCCAGACGCAGACCCAGTCGGACGGGTCGGAGTCGTACAGCGAGTACCGGATCGGCGGCACCTCGCTCGCCTCCCCGGTGATCGCGGCGGTCCAGGCCCTGGCCCAGCAGGCGCGCGGCGGCAAGGCGATCGGTTTCGCCAACCCGTCGATCTACGCCAAGTACGGCACGAAGGTCTACCACGACGTGACCGACAAGCCGACCGGCACGGACCTCGCGGTCGCCCGCGTGGACTTCGCCAACGGCTTCGACGCCACCAACGGCCTGCTGACCTCGGTCCGCAGCCTCGGCAAGGACAGCTCGCTGTCCGCGGTCAAGGGCTACGACGACGTGACCGGCGTGGGTACGCCCGCGAACGGCTACGTCGAGTCGTACGCCTCCCCCAAGGGTCACCACTGACCCGGTAGGCGGTAGGCGAGTCACCTGTTGATGGGGTGGCGTGGGGTATTCGACACCCCGCGCCACCCCATCGCGTCTCACTGACGATTACAGTGGACCCGTGCCTCCACTGAACTTCTGGTCGATCTATCAGCACGGCTTCGCCCGCGTCGCCGCCTGCACGGGCCACACCGTGATCGCGGACCCGCACGCCAACGCCGAAGCCGTCATGCGCCACGCCCGCCGGTGCGACGAGGAGGGCGTGGCCGTCGCCGTCTTCGCGGAGATGGGCCTGTGCGGCTACTCCATCGAGGACCTGCTGCTCCAGGACGCGCTGCTCGACCAGGTCGAGGAGGCGCTGCGGGACGTGGTGACGGGGTCCGCGGACCTGCTCCCGGTGCTGGTCGTCGGCGCCCCGCTGCGCCACCGCAACCGGATCTACAACTGCGCGGTGCTGGTGCACCGGGGCCGGATCCTGGGCGTCGTACCGAAGTCGTACCCGCCGAACTACCGCGAGTTCTACGAGCGCCGCCAGATCGCCGACGGCGCCGACGAGCGCGGCGGGTCGATCCGCGTCGGCGGGGTCGAAGTCCCGTTCGGCGTGGACCTGTTGTTCGCGGCGCGGGACGTCCCGTCCCTCGTGCTCCACGCGGAGATCTGCGAGGACATGTGGGTGCCGGTACCGCCGAGCGCCGAGGCCGCCCTGGCGGGCGCCACGGTCCTCGTGAACCTCTCCGGCAGCCCGATCACGGTCGGCCGCGCCGAGGACCGCAAACTGCTCTGCCGCTCGGGGTCCGCGCGTTGCCTCGCCGCGTACGTCTACGCGGCGGCCGGCCTCGGCGAGTCGACCACCGACCTGTCCTGGGACGGCCAGGCGATGATCTACGAGAACGGCGCACTGCTGGCCGAGACCGACCGCTTCCCGCTGGGCGACGAGTACGCGGTGGCCGACGTCGACCTCGACCTGCTGCGGCAGGAGCGGCAGCGGATGGGCACGTTCGACGACAACCGCCGTACGCACCGGGCGAGGACGTCGGACTTCCGCACGGTGGACTTCGAACTCGCGCCGCCCCTGGGTGACTTGGGGCTGCGGCGGCGCCTGGAACGCTTCCCGTTCGTGCCGGCCGACGCGGAGCGGCTCGCGCAGGACTGCTACGAGGCGTACAACATCCAGGTCGAGGGCCTGCAGCAGCGGCTCGCGGCGATCGGCGGCCCGAAGGTCGTCATCGGGGTGTCGGGCGGCCTGGACTCGACGCACGCGCTGATCGTCGCCGCGCGGGCGATGGACCGCGCGGGCCGTCCGCGCAGCGACATCCTGGCCTGGACGCTGCCCGGTTTCGCGACCAGCGACCACACGAAGGACAACGCGCACGCGCTGATGCGGGCGATCGGCGTCACGGCGGCGGAACTCGACATCACGCCCACGGCACGCCTCATGCTGAAGGAGATGGGCCACCCCTTCGCCTCCGGCGAGCCGGTGTACGACATCACCTTCGAGAACGTGCAGGCGGGCCTGCGCACGGACTACCTGTTCCGCCTCGCCAACCAGCGCAACGGCATCGTGCTGGGCACGGGCGACCTGTCGGAACTGGCGCTGGGCTGGTCGACGTACGGCGTCGGCGACCAGATGAGCCACTACAACGTCAACTCCGGCGTACCGAAGACCCTGATCCAGCACCTGATCCGCTGGGTGGTGAGCAGCGACCAGTTCGACGAGGAGACCGGCAAGATCCTCACCGCGATCCTCGACACGGAGATCAGCCCGGAGCTGGTGCCCGGCGAGGAGATGCAGTCCACGGAGTCGAAGATCGGCCCGTACGCCCTGCACGACTTCACCCTGTTCCACGTCCTGCGCTACGGCTTCCGCCCGTCGAAGATCGCCTTCCTGGCGTGGCACGCGTGGCACGAGGTGGAGGCGGGGGCCTGGCCGCCCGGGTTCCCGGAGGCGAAGCGGGTCGCGTACGACCTGCCGGAGATCCGGTCCTGGCTGGAGGTGTTCTGTCGGCGGTTCTTCGGGTTCGCGCAGTTCAAGCGGTCGGCGATGCCCAATGGACCCAAGGTTTCGGCGGGGGGTTCGTTGTCGCCCCGGGGGGACTGGCGGGCTCCTTCGGACGGGTCGGCCACGGCTTGGCTGCGGGATCTGGCGCGGTTCGACCAGTGAGCTGGTCGTCGGCGGCCCTGGCTTCCGAAGGTCGGCGGTAAGCGGGGACGCACGGCGTCGTTCCGGGGGGTGGGGTGCGAACCACCCGCACCACTCCGAAGCCATGACCGACCTGATGGCCCGCCGCCTCACTGGAGAGAACACCATCTCCTGGCGGGACACGACACCAGCACACCACAGCCGCATCCAGGGATGAAACGGCCTCCCAGCCGACCGAGACGGGTCGGCGGGCGGGCGAAGTCAGGGGTGCAGCACCGGTGTCTGTTCGGGGACGTGAGCCGCGACCACACGTTCCCGCCCCGGTACCGAACGACGCCGGTCGACACTCCACGCCGTGGCGGCAACTCCCAACCCCAGTACCGCCAACACCGCGCCGGCCACCGCAGGTGACGTAGCGCCGAAGCCTGCGGCAAGGGCGAGACCACCGATCCAGGCGCCGCCCGCGTTGGCCAGGTTGAAGGCCGCCTGGTTCGCGGAGGACGCCAGGGACGGGCCCGCCGACGCCTTTTCCATCACCATCAGTTGGAGCGGGGAGCCCGTCACGAACGCCGCCACGCCCAGCAGGACGACCGCGAGTGCCGCGCTCCACTCCGTGGTCATCAGGAGGGGGAAGAGGGCCAGGACCGCGGCCAGGGACAGCAGGCCGCCGAAGAGCGTGCCACGGAGCGAGTGGTCCGCCAGGCGGCCGCCCACCAGGTTGCCTGCCGTCGCGCCCACGCCGAACAGCGCCAGCAGCAGTGTCACGCTGCCGTCGGCGAAGCCCGCCGCTTCCGTGAGCATCGGGGTGATGTAGCTGTAGGCCGAGAAGAGCGCGCCGAAGCCCGCCACTGTCGTGCCCAGGGCCAGCCAGACCGGGAGGGACTTCAGCGCCGCCATCTCGCGGCGCAGGCCCACCGCCGGGGCGTGTGCGTGGTCGTGCGGGATCAGGAGGGCCAGCGATGCTGTCGCCGCTACGCCGATCATGCTCACCGCGAGGAACGTGGCCCGCCAGCCCAGGTGTTGGCCCATCAGTGTGGCCGCGGGTACGCCCACGATGTTGGCGACCGTGAGGCCCAGGAACATCAGCGAGACGGAGCGCGCCTTGCGTTCGGGGGCGACCATCGTCGTAGCCACTACCGCTCCCACGCCGAAGAAGGCGCCGTGCGGCAGGCCGCTCAGGAAGCGGGCGGCGAGGAGGTAGTCGTAGTTCGTCGCGAAGGCCGAGAGGGCGTTGCCCGCCACGAACAGGACCATCAGGGCGATCAGGACCGTGCGGCGGGACATGCGGGCGGTGACGGCCGCGAGGAGCGGGGCGCCGATGACGACGCCCAGCGCGTACGCCGAGACCAGGTGTCCCGCCGTGGGGATCGAGACGTGGAGGTCGTCCGCGACCTCGGGCAGCAGGCCCATGATCACGAATTCGGTGGTGCCTATACCAAAAGCGCCGACGGCCAGAGCGAGCAGGGCCAGGGGCATGGAGGTGCCTGTGCCTTTCGAGGGAGAGCGGATCGAGGGAGAGCGGAGTTCGTACCGACCAGGTTAAGTTCAGTTACGGAACAAAGACTCCCAGGCCCGCTATTCCACGAGGTTAAGAGCTCGTGTCCAGGTTCACACGGGCCGCGATCGGGAGGTGGTCGCTGCCCGTCCTGGGCAGGGTCCACGAGGTCACCGGTTCCACGCCCTGGACCATGATCTGGTCGATCCGCGCCATCGGGAACGAGGCCGGCCAGCTGAACCCGAAGCCGTCGCCCGCCGCACCCTGGGTGGAGCGCATCTGGGAGGTGACGGCGTTCAGCGAGCGGTCGTTCATCGTGCCGTTGAGGTCGCCGAGGAGGATCTTCCGCTTCAGCGGCTCGGCGGCGATGGCCTCGCCGAGCGCGTCCGCGCTCGTGTCGCGCTGCCGGGCGGTGAAGCCGGCTTCGAGCTTCACCCGCACCGAGGGGAGATGGGCGACGTAGACCGCGATCCGTCCCTCGGGGGTGGTGATGGTGGCGCGCATCGCGCGGGTCCAGCCCAGCTTTATGTCGACGGCCTGGACGCCGGTCATCGGGTCCTTGCTCCACAGGCCGACCGTGCCCTCGACCGCGTGGTACTTGTACGTCGACGCGAGCGCCTTCTCGTACGTCGGGACCGCCGAGGCCGTCAGCTCCTCCAGGGCGACGATGTCCGCGCCGGACGCGGCCACGTCACGGGCCGTACCGGCCGGGTCGGGATTGTCGGCGTTGACGTTGTGCGTGGCCACGGTCAGGTCGCCGCCCGTGCCGGTCTTGTCGGTGAGCAGCAGTCCGCCGAAGAGGTTCAGCCAGACGACCGCCGGGAGTACGACGGCGATCAGCGCGGTCGCCGACTTGCGGACCAGGGCGAGGACCAGCAGGAGCGGGATCGCGATCCCGAACCAGGGCAGGAAGGTCTCCGTGAGGCTGCCCAGGTTGCCGATCCGGTTCGGGATGCGTGAGTGCAGCAGCATGACGAGGGCCAGGACGACCGCCAGCGCGGCGAGGATCAGACCCCGGCGCCAGATCCTCCGGTCGCCCCGCCAACCGTCGAACAGTCTGTTCCGCAGGCGCCGAAGTCGGTTTCCGCGCGGCTGGTTCCCCGAGCCGCCGTCGTCCGTCTCCGCCACATACGCCTGCTGTGCCATACCGTCGCCTCACTACCTGCCGTGCACACCATCGTCCCCGCGCCTACGACCCTAGGGGATGATCGGTTCCGATCCGCCGTCCCATGACGGCCGTACGGGGACGAGGACGAACAAGTCGCCGCCGTGGGTTCCGGATACCGGCCCGCAGGGCGCGCTTGTGACGAGACGCGCACATACGGGCTCAGGCCGGATCGGCCTGGGAACCGGCCGGGCGCAGGGCCACCAGCACGGTGTCGACGAGGAGTTCGGACAGTCCCTCGGGGAGGTCGGCGTCGGCGCGCATGACGGTGCGCAGGAGCATCGGGCCGACCAGCATGTCGTTCATCAGCTCCGGGTCGAGGTCGGTGCGGAGTTCGCCGTTCTCCTGGGCCCGGCGCAGCAGTTCGACCTGCTTGCGGCGGCGGGGTTCCACGACGGTGGCGTGGTAGGCGGTCCACACCTTCGGGGCGCTCTTCATCTGCGCGTACACGTTGTGCAGGAGGGCAGAGGAGCGGGTCATCAGGCCGCGCTGGCGCAGCTGTTCCGTCATCGCGACGAGGTCGTCGCGCAGGGAGGTACCGGGCAGTTCGGGGTCGTCCGGTTCGGCGTCGCGGACGACGTCGACGAAGAGTTCCTCCTTGCCCGGCCAGCGGCGGTAGATGGTGGCCTTGCCGACACCGGCGGTGCGGGCGATGCGCTCGATGGAGAGTTCGGCCAGGGGCACGCCTTCCTCCAGGAGCTTCATCACGCCCTCCGTGATGGCGCGTTCGACGGCCTCGCTGCGCGGGCGTCCCCTGGTCGGGGCGCACTGCCGAGTTCCGCTGTCGGTGCCGTGTTCGGTGCCGTTGTCGGCAAGGCTCACTTCGCTCCGTCCCTTCGTTGTCCCCCCGACCGCGTCTGTGCCGATTGTCGTCCCTATTCGCCGACGACGACCAACTCCTGTTCTTCCTTGCCCTCCTGACGGGCCGTCGGCCTTCCGGGCAGGAAGAGGAAGGCGACCACCGCTCCTACGACCGCTACGCCCGCGCCGCACAGGGCGGTGACGTGCATGGCGTGCAGGAAGGCGTCGTTGGCCGGGCCGACCAGGGCCCTGCCCTGCGGGCCGAGCTTCGCGGCGACACCGAGGGTGGCCTCGATGGACTCGCCGGCCGTGTCGCGGAGGGCGGCCGGCACCGAGCCGAGCTTGCCCTCGATGCCGTTGCGGTAGGCGGTGGAGAGCACCGAGCCGAGTACGGCGATGCCGAGCGCGCCGCCGACCTGGCGGAAGGTGTTGCTCAGCGCGGACGCGGAGCCCGCCTTCTCGCGCGGCAGGGCCTGCATGATGACGACGCTGGTCGGGGTCATGACGTGGGCCATGCCCGCGCCCATGAGGAAGAAGATGATCTCCAGGATCCAGATCGGCGTGTCCGCCTTGAGGGTCGCGAAGGCGGCGAGCATACCGGCGAGCAGCAGCAGGCCGACGCCGGTGGTGATCCGGTTGCCGAAGCGGTCGACGACCAGCCGGGCGCGCGGCGCGAAGATCATCTGCGCGGCGGCCAGCGGCAGCATCAGCAGACCGGTCTGCAGCGGCGAGTAGCCGCGCACGCTCTGGGTGTAGAAGACCGAGAAGAAGGTCACGCCCATCAGCGCGAAGAAGACCAGCGCGATGGCGGCGATCGCGGCCGAGAACACCTTGTTCTTGAAGTACGTGACATCGATCGACGGGTGGTCGCTGCGCTTCTCGAACCAGACGAACCCGGCAAGGACCGCGACACCGGCGAGGATCGTCGACAGCACCTTGGGCGCCGTGAAGTCGGCCAGTTCGCCGCCCTCGATGATGCCGTAGACGAGCAGGACGAGGCCTACGACGGACAGGACGACGCCGACCGGGTCGAGGCGGCCGGGCTTCGGGTCGCGGGAGTCGGGGACCAGCCAGATCATCAGGGCGAGCGCGATCAGCACGATCGGCACGTTGATCAGGAAGACCGAGCCCCACCAGAAGTGGTCGAGGAGGACGCCGCCGGTGATCGGGCCGATCGCGATGGCGAGGCCGACGCCGCCGGCCCAGATGCCGATGGCCTTGGGCTGCTCCTCGCGCTCGAAGACGTTCATGAGGACGGCGAGGGTGGCGGGCATCACGAAGGCCGCGCCGAGCGCCATCAGGGCCCGGAAGCCGATGAGCTGGTCGGGCGAGCCGGACTCGGCGGCCAGCGCGGAGCCGATGCCGAACACGAGGAGACCGCCGAGCAGGACCTTCTTGCGGCCCAGCCGGTCACCGAGGAGGCCGGCGGTGAACAGCAGGCCGGCGAAGACGAGGGTGTAGGCGTTGATCGCCCACTCCAGCTCGCTCTGTGTCGCGCCCAGGCCGGTCGGGGCCGGGGTGGAGATGGTCTTGATGGCGACGTTGAGGATCGAGTTGTCGAGCACCACGATCAGCAGGCTCAGCATCAGCACGCCGAGGATGGCCCAGCGACGACGGTGCACCGCTTCGGGTATCCGGGTGCCCGGGACGGGTGGAGTGGTCATGCGGTCCAGACTAGGGAGCTTCGGGCGAATTCCGATACGAGACCGTGCCGTATCGTAAATCTTTTACTCAGACCTTACGTACCGCTCGGACGTGATGCGGGTGACGGGGGTCCCTCTGGCCCTCAGTGGCACGAGGTGCCACCATGGAGGAGATCCGGGGACACCGTGAGGGTGCCTCGAGATGACTGAAGGAGCCGTTGCAATGACGCAGCTTTCGGCTGCCCAGCCTGGGAAGACCAGCTCCTCCGACGGCAGCAAGGCGCTGTACGGAGGCAAGGGCACACGCCGCATCACCGTTCGCGACATCGCTCTCGCCAAGGAACGCGGCGAGAAGTGGCCCATGCTCACCGCCTACGACGCGATGACCGCGTCCGTCTTCGACGAGGCCGGGATCCCGGTCATGCTCGTCGGCGACTCGGCGGGCAACTGCCACCTCGGGTACGAGTCGACCGTGCCCGTCACGATGGACGAGATGACCATGCTGTCCGCCGCGGTCGTGCGCGGCACGCAGCGGGCGTTGATCGTGGGCGATCTGCCCTTCGGGTCCTACCAGGAGGGGCCGGTGCAGGCGCTGCGCTCGGCGACCCGGCTGGTGAAGGAGGCCGGGGTCGGTGCGGTGAAGCTGGAGGGCGGCGAGCGGTCGCACGAACAGATCCGGCTCCTTGTCGAGTCCGGTATCCCGGTGATGGCGCACATCGGGCTGACCCCGCAGTCCGTGAACGCGATGGGGTACCGCGTGCAGGGGCGTGGCGAGGAGGCCGCCCAGCAGTTGCTCCGGGACGCCAAGTCCGTGCAGGACGCGGGGGCGTTCGCGGTGGTTCTTGAGCTGGTGCCGGCGGAGTTGGCCGCCGAGGTGACTCGGGTGCTGCACATTCCCACCGTCGGGATCGGGGCGGGGGCCGAGACCGATGCCCAAGTCCTGGTGTGGACCGACATGTTGGGGCTTACGGGCGGTCGGATGCCGAAGTTCGTGAAGCAGTACGCCAATCTGCGTGAGGTCATGGGCAGCGCGGCGAAGGCGTTCGCGGAGGACGTGGTCGGCGGGACGTTCCCGCTGGAGGAGCACTCCGTTCACTGAGCGGTTCAGAGCCACTGCGGCACCATGCAGCCCCGCCGATCTTCCCCCGTCGGCGGGGCTGCCCCGTAGCTGGGGGCGGAGCCCCCAGGGCCTGTGCGCCAGCCGTCGGTCATCTGTCGGCGGCTGTCGGTGGGATGTCGGTGTTCTGTCGGCAGACGCTGGCACTGTCATCGGCATGACGCGAATCGACAACACTCCCAGCGGCACGGCAGTGACCGTGCGGGGGCTGGTCAAGCACTACGGCGAGACCAAGGCGCTGGACGGCGTCGACCTGGACGTCCGCGAGGGCACCGTGATGGGTGTGCTCGGACCGAACGGTGCCGGCAAGACCACCCTCGTACGCATCCTGTCCACGCTGCTCGCCCCGACCGCCGGCGAGGCATCCGTCGCCGGCTACGACGTCCTGCGCCAGCCCCGCCAGCTGCGCCGGGTGATAGGCCTCACCGGCCAGTACGCCTCCGTGGACGAGAAGCTCCCCGGGTGGGAGAACCTCTACATGATCGGGCGGCTGCTGGACCTGTCCCGCAAGGACGCCCGCGCCCGCGCCGACGAACTGCTGGAGCGGTTCTCGCTGACGGAGGCCGCCAAGCGCCCCGCCAGTACGTACTCCGGCGGTATGCGGCGCCGGCTCGACCTGGCCGCCTCGATGATCGGGCACCCGCAGGTGCTGTTCCTCGACGAACCGACCACCGGTCTGGACCCGCGCACCCGCATGGAGGTGTGGGACGAGGTGCGGTCCATGGTCGGCGACGGCGTGACCGTACTGCTCACCACCCAGTACATGGAGGAGGCCGAGGCGCTCGCCTCCGAGCTGACCGTGGTGGACCACGGCAAGGTCATCGCGAACGGCGGGATCGACGAGCTGAAGGCGAAGGTCGGCGGACGGGCATTGCGCATCCGGCCGACCGATCCGCTGCAACTGCGGCCACTGGCCCGCGCGTTGGACGAGCTGGGCATCACCGGCCTGGCCACCGTCACGGTCGACGTGGAGAGCGGCACGGTCCTGGTGCCGATCCTCAGCGACGAGCAACTGACCGCCGTGGTAAGCGCGGTGAGCGCCCGCGGCCTCACCATCGCCTCCATCACCACCGAACTGCCCAGCCTGGACGAGGTGTTCCTGTCTCTCACGGGTCACCGCGCCAGCGCCCCGCAGGACTCCGTGCCCACCCCCGACCGCGAGGAGGTCGCCGTATGAGCGCCGTCGCCGTGAACCCCGGCGCGGTCGCGTCGGACCCCCGTATCCCGCTGCGCAACCACCTGCGCCACACCGGCGCCCTGATCCGGCGCAATCTGCTGTGGATCCGGCAGGACCCGGAGTCGATGTTCGACGCCATCCTGTTCCCGGTCATCTTCACGCTGCTGTTCGTGTACGTCTTCGGCGGCTCGATCGGGCAGTCGCTCGGCGGCGGGCAGGAGGCGTACGTGCAGTACGTCGTGCCCGGGCTGCTCGCCATGATGGGCATGAACATGGCCCAGGGGGTGGGCACCGGCTTCAACACCGACTTCCACACCGGGGTCATGGACCGGTTCCGGTCGCTGCCCATCGGGCGGGCCTCGGTGCTGATCGCCAAGATCTCGGTCGAGATGATGCGAATGCTGCTCGCGTCCGCCGTGCTGATGGTCGTCGGTGTCCTCGTCGGCTTCCACATCCACCACTGGCTCGGCATGTTCGCCGCGATCGGGCTGTCCGCGGTGTTCGGCTCGGCCCTGATGTGGGTGTTCCTCACCCTCGGCGTGACCATGAAGTCCGCGCAGTCCGTGCAGGCCATGGGCTTCCTGGTGCTGATGCCGCTGCAGTTCGGCTCGTCGATCTTCGCGCCGACCGGTTCGATGCCGGGCTGGCTGCAGAACTTCACCGACTACAACCCGCTCTCCGCCCTGGCGGACGCGGCCCGCGGGCTGATGGTGGGCGGCCCGGTCGCCCACGGCACCTTGCTGACGCTCGCCTGGTCGGTGGGGCTCACCGCGGTGATGGCGCCGATCTCCATCTACAAGTTCCGCACCAAGACCTGACCGGCAGTGCGTCCCGTCCCAGCGGGTTCGTGCCGGCTCACACCAGGGCGGCGGCCTCCTTCGCGGAGAGGCCGCCGCCTTCGGCGTACCCGGCCGCGCACTCCTCGTAGGCCGCTTCGCCGAGCCTGCCGCGCGCGTGCAGTTCGGCCTGGCGGTAGACCTCGCGTTCCATGTAGGTCGGGACATGCCCCGGGGGCAGCAGCGCCTTCGCCGCGACGAGGCAGCGGACGCCGTCGCGGGCCCGCCCGCCGCCGTCGAACTCGGTGAGGGCGACCGCGGCGATCCCCAGGTACAGCGAGGTCATGTGCGGGGCGATGGTCTCGGACAGCGGGTCGCCGGCCCGCTTCAGCGCCTTGCGGATCTTGTCCAGGGACTCCTCGTACTCGCCGTCGAGCGCCGCCACCCAGGCCTCCGAGCCGAGGATGAACGCGTCGAAGACGACGAAGTGCGCGATGTGGAACTCCTCGCGCAGCAGGCGCAGTTCCTCGCGCGCCTCCGGGATCCGGCCGGCCATGGCGAGGCGGCTCGCGAGGAACATCCGGGCAGCGGGCATCGCCTCGCTGCTCGCGCCGTGCGGCCGGTCGATCACCTCGCGCAGGATGCGCTCGCCGCGTTCGAACTCGCCCTCCTCGATGAGCACACTGCCCAGCCGGGCGCCGAGCACGGCCGTCTGCCCGTGGGCGCCGAGCCGTTCGGCGTGCTCGATCGCGGCCTCGTAGTCGGTGGCGGCGAGCCGGTACTGGCCAATGCGCTCCCGGGCCTCGGCGCGGGCGGAGAGCGCCTCGGCGACGCCCCAGATGTCACCGAGGCGAAGGAAGATCTCCAGCGACTCGTCGGCGTCCCGGGCCGCGTCGCCCGCCCAGTCGGTGCGGTTGGCGAGCATGTTGGCGCGCATCTGGAGAACGGTCGCGAGCTCCCACTCCATGCCGGGGTTGGAGCGGCAGGTGTGGACGTCGGCGTCGAGGATCTCGGGCAGCCGCTGCACGCTGCCGCTCAGCATCACGGCGAAGAACCAGAACATGCCGGGCGTACGGCAGGTCTGCGGCAGGCCCGGTTCGTAGACCTGGGCGATGAGGCCCAGCTTCTCCTTCGCCGCCGGCGCCTCCCAGGCGTCCAACTCCGTGTCCATACAGGCCAGATGGGCGAGATGGAGGCCGCGCCGGGCCTCGGCGAGGAGTTCTCCGGTGAGCGGGGGCGGCACGTCGGTGCAGCGCTGCCAGACCGGGGCGGCGCGCTGGACGGGGGCCGCGAAGGGGTCGGGGCCCAGCGCCATGACCTCGACGCACCAGTTGCGGGCCTCGATGCGGACGTCGCGCATCTGCCAGTACCAGACCAGCGACAGGACGAGACAGAGAGCCTCCTGCTCGTCGCGCTCGGCGACGGCGTGCCGCAGGGCGGTGCGGAGGTTCTCGTACTCGCGCTCCAGCCGCTCCACTGCGGCGAGTTGGCCGGGGCCGCGCAGCAACGGGTCGGTGGTGCGGGCGAGTTCGCGGTAGTACGTCAGATGGGCGCGCTCGGCGGCGGGGCGGCGGCCGGACTCGGCGAGCCGTTCGCCCGCGTACTCGGCGACGGTCTCCAGGAGCCGGTAGCGCATCTCTCCCTCGCCCGAAGGGGCCGCCACGACAAGGGACTTGTCGACGAGGGCGCCGAGCGTCTCGAACGCGACGGGTCCGCACACGGCCTCGGCGGCGGCGAGGTCGCAGCCGCCGGCGAAGACGGACAGGATGCTCAGCACGTCCCGTTCGTCCGCGTCGAGCAGGTCCCAGGACCAGTCGACGACGGCGCGCAGGGTCTGCTGGCGGGGCAGCAGCGTACGGCTGCCAGAGGTGAGCAGCCGGAAGCGGTCGTCGAGCCGGTCGGCGATCTGACGCGGCGTCAACATCCGTAGCCGGGCGGCCGCCAGCTCGATGGCCAGCGGCATTCCGTCGAGGCGCCGGCAGATCTCGGCGCAGGCCTCGATGTCGTCCTCGACCGAGAACCCCGGCCGGGCCGCCGCGCCCCGCTCGGCGAGCAGCCGTAGCGCGACGGGGTCGGGCAGTGGCTCCACCGGGCGCAGCAACTCCCCCGGTACGCCCAGGGGTTCGCGGCTGGTGGCGAGCACGGTGAGCTCGGGGCAGCGCTCCAGCAGGGCCTCCACGAGGCGGGCGGCGGCGTCCACGACGTGCTCGCAGTTGTCGAGGACGATCAGCATCCGGCGGCGGCCGCAGTGTTCGGCGAGCCGCTCCACGGGATCGTCGTGCCGGTCTCCCCCGGCGGCCCGGATCGCCTCGGCGCCGGCGCCGTACATCACGGTCTCGCGCGCCCCGAGGGCGGTGAGCACGGCCTCCGGTACGGCCTCGGGGTCGTCGACGGGGGCGAGTTCGGCCAGCCACACGCCGTCCCGCGACGCGTACCGCACCCGCTCGGCGGCCTCCTGCGACAGTCGTGTCTTTCCCGCCCCGCCGGGCCCGAGCAAGGTCACCAGCCGGGCCGCCGCGATGTCCCCGCGGATGGCCTCGATGTCGGCCTCCCGGCCGACGAAGGAGGTGAGGCGGGCGCGGAGGTTGCCAGGGGGCGGAGCGGTGAGGTCGTGGGCCGCGGGAGCAGGAGCGGGAGTGGAGACCGGCCGGCCGGTATCGGCGCCACCGGCGAACTCGCCGTGCCCCCCGGGTGCGTTGCCGTCGCCCGGTCCACCGGGGCGGTGACGGTCATGGGCACCGGCCCCACCGGGACCTGCGTACGCGCCGGGTCCGCCGGGGCCGTAGTGCGCGCCGGATCCATCGGGACCGGAGTACCCACCGGCTCCGCCGGGACCGGAGTGCGCGCCGGATCCATCGGAACCGGCGTGCGTGCCCGACCCATCGGGACCGGAGTACCCGTCCGATCCGTCGGAACCGGAGTAGCCGCCCGACACACCGGAACGGAAGCGCGTACCCGACCCACCCGGGCCGAAGCGCGAACCCGACCCACCCGGACCGGAGTACCCGCCAGATGCGGCGCCCCCGGCGCGACCGCCGAGCCCTCCGGATCCCGTGCCGATGCCGCCTGGTCCGGCGTCACCTGGACTGAGCAACTCCCCGTGCAGCGCCCGCAGTTCGGGGCCCGGGTCGGAGCCGAGTCGGTCCGCGAGGAGTTGTCGTACGTCTTCGTAGGCGGCCAGTGCCTCCGCCGTGCGGCCGGTGGCGCGGAGGGCCTGGAGGCGGAGGGACTGGAGGGGTTCGTCGAGGGGGTGGGTGTCGCAGAGGGCGGTCAGTTCGGGGAGGGCGGTGTCCGCGTCGCCCAGGGCCAGGGCCGCCGTCAGGCGGGCGCGGCGGGCGTCGAGGTGGCGGGTCTCCCAGCGGGCCGCCTCGGCCGTGCGGTCGGGGAGGTCCGCGAGGGCCGGGCCGGTCCACAGGGCCAGCGCGTCGTCCAGGGCCTCGGCCGCCTTCGCGGGGTTGCTGTCGGCCAGCGCCCGCAGCCCCTCACCGGTCAGCCGCTCGAAACGGTGCAGGTCGATGTCGTCGGCGGCGACGGCCAGCCGGTAGCCGCTCTCCGTGGAGGCGATCGCGTCCGCGCCCAGTGCCCGGCGCAACCTGCCCACCAGGGCCTGCAGCGCGCCCGTCGCGTCGGCGGGCGGGTCGGCGCCCCACACCTCGTCCACCAGGAAGCTCGCGGGCACGGCCCGGTCGGGCCGCAGGGCGAGCACGGTGAGCAGGGCGCGCAGCCGCGCCCCGCCGACCGGGACGGGTGTGCCGTCGGGGCGGAGTGCCTGGGTGGTGCCGAGAATGCGATAGCGCACGGGGTCCATTGTCTCTGGTGGCGACGGAAGCGGTCACGGGGTTGGGGCGGCGCGGCGCCGGGCACGGCGTAGGCGAGCCACCACCCCTGAGTGGGGGGGTGACGGGGTCGCGGATCGCGTGCCAGAGTCCCATGCGCCCACCTTCCCCGGAACCGGTGGCCACCCGCGAGACGTTTTCCCCCAGTGCCCGGTACCGTCGGGCTTCGCGCGATCCACCGACCCCCAGCAGGGAGCCCACCCCCATGACCGCCACCACCACCCGCCCGAGCGACCGGCGGATCAGTCCCGTCTTCCTCGGGATCCTGGCCGTCACGGCGGTGACCGGCTGGGCCACCTGGACCGGGTTCGCCGAGAAGCCGGGCATCGCCGTGTTCCTGTTCGTGACGGCCGCCTGGATCGTCTCCCTGTGTCTGCACGAGTACGCGCACGCCCGCACCGCGCTGCACAGCGGCGACATCTCGATCGGCTCGAAGGGCTATCTGACCCTCAACCCGCTGAAGTACACGCACGCGCTGCTCAGCATCGTGCTGCCGGTGATCTTCGTCATCATGGGCGGCATCGGGCTGCCGGGCGGCGCGGTGTTCATCGAGCGGGGCCGCATCCACGGCCGCTGGAAGCACAGCCTGATCTCGGCGGCGGGCCCGCTGACGAACGTACTGTTCGCGGCGGTCTGCACGGCCCCGTTCTGGCTGCACGCCCTCGACGGGGTGCCGGCCGAGTTCCAGTACGCGCTGGCCTTCCTGGCCCTGCTCCAGGTCACCGCGGCGATCCTGAACTTCCTGCCGGTGCCGGGCCTGGACGGCTACGGCGTGATCGAGCCCTGGCTGTCGAACGACATCAAGCGGCAGGTCGAGCCGTTCGCGCCGTTCGGCCTGCTGTTCGTGTTCGCGCTGCTGTGGGTTCCGTCGATCAACCGGGAGTTCTTCGACATGATCGACGCGATCCTGCGTGGCCTGGGCGTCAGCGACTGGGCGACGTCGTACGGCTACAGCCTCTACCAGTTCTGGCGCTAGGAAAGGTCTCAGGCCGCACGGCCGCGCTTGAGGTAGTACCAGCACATGTTGGACGACAGCCCCGCGAGCAGGACCCACACGATGCCGATCCAGCTGCCCTCCACGAAGGAGACGACCGCGGCCGCCACGGCGAGCAGGCAGACGACGAGGGCGTAGACGGCGAGGCGCGGCATGGGATCGGCTCCTGTCGGCAGAACGAAGGCATAACAAAGGGGGACACTGCTGGTCGGTCGCCACCAGTGTCCCCCACCCGCTCAGACGTCCGTGACGCGCAGTCCCGCGTGTGCCTTGTAGCGGCGGTTGACCGAGATCAGGTTCGCGACCAGGGACTCCACCTGGTGGGCGTTGCGCAGCCGCCCGGCGAAAACCCCGCGCATGCCGGGGATACGGCCGGCCAGCGCCTGCACGATCTCGACGTCGGCGCGCTCCTCGCCCAGCACCATGACGTCCGTGTCGATCTCGTCGATCTCCGTGTCCATGAGCAGGACGGCCGACAGGTGGTGGAAGGCGGCGGCGACCCGGGAGTCCGGCAGCAGGGCGGCGGCCTGTTCGGCGGCGCTGCCCTCCTCCGGCTTCAGCGCGTAGGCGCCCTTCTTGTCGAAGCCGAGCGGGTTGACGCAGTCGACGACGAGCTTCCCGGCCAGTTCCTCGCGCAGCGACTCCAGGGTCTTGCCGTGGCCGTCCCAGGGCACGGCGACGATCACGATGTCGCTGCGGCGCGCGGTCTCCGCGTTGTCGGCGCCCTCGACGCCGTGGCCGAGTTCGTCGGCGGCGGCCTGCGCGCGCTCTGCGGCACGGGAGCCGATGATCACCTTCTGGCCGGCCTTGGCGAGCCGGTAGGCGAGGCCCTTGCCCTGCGGCCCGGTCCCGCCGAGCACGCCGACGACCAGTCCGGAGACGTCGGGGAGGTCCCACGGGTCCTTGGCGGGGGCCTTCGCCGGGGGCGTCGCGGGGGTCTGTGCAGCACTGTCGGTAGAGGTCATGGGCCGACTTTACGTCCGCCTTCCCCTGCGGATCGGCTCAGGTGAGGTCCGTCACGGGCGCCCGTCGGCTCAGCCGAGGAGCGTGACCGGCACCCGCCCACTCAGCCGAGGTCGCTCACCGGCACGCGCCGGAACGTGATCGTCTCGTACGCCCCGAAGTCCCCGGTCTCGTAGAGGAGTCCGACCGTGTCGTCGTCGACGCGGACGAGGTCGGAGTAGGCGGCGGGCAGGCCGTCGACCGTGAACACCGGGCGCCAGGTGGTGCCGCCGTCGGCCGAGGTGCGCAGGGTCATCAGGGCGCGGGCGGCCGGATCGCCGGGGCCGGAGTACAACAGCACGTCGGGGTCGCGGAGTTGGAGGACGCTGCCCTCGCAGACGGGGGTGGCGAGGCCGGCCTGCGGGCGGAACGGCTTGACGAGGGTCCTGCCGCCGTCCTCGGAGTACGCGTCGGCCCGGTTGCCGGGGGACGGGGAGTCGTTGCGGGTGTTGAAGTAGACGCGCCCGTCGGGGAGTTCGGCGGCGGTGGTCTCGTTGCAGTTGATGTAGCCGTCGGTGTTCTCGTCGACGTAGCCGAGGGACCAGGTCTCGCCGCCGTCGTCGCTGAGCAGGCAGTGGCCGCTGTTGTACTTGGCCTCGTTGCCGACGTCGGTGCCGGCGGGCGGGATCGTGTGGTTGCCGGGGACGACCACGCGGCCGGTGCTCAGCTGGATCGCGTGCCCGGGCGTGGTGGCGTACCAGCGCCACTCGGGCTTCTTCACCTGCTCGGTGATCTCCTTGGGGCTGGACCAGGTGACTCCGTCGTCGTCGCTGTACGTCACCCACGCCCGCCGCCCGTCGGCCGGCTTCACCTTGCCGCGCAGGATGGCGTCCTCGCTCGCGGCGGCGGCCGAGCGGACGTGGACGAGCAGGATGCGGCCGGTGTCCAGGACGACGGGGGCCGGGTTGCCCGCGAGGTCGGTGCCGTTGTCGGCGGCGACGGTCTGAGGGCCCCAGGCGCGGCCGCCGTCCGTGGAGCGGCGCAGGACGATGTCGATGTGGCCGTAGTCGCTCGCGGAGGCGACCCGGCCCTCGCAGAACGCGAGGAGGGTTCCGGCGCGGGAGACCACGACCGCCGGGATCCGGTAACTCGCGCAGCCCCCTTGGCCGGCGTGGAAGGGGACGGTGACGTCTGCGGTGTCCGTCATGGGGGTGGCTCTCCTCGTACGACGTGCGGCCGATGAGCCCGCACCTTCCCCAAGTCGGGCGAATTCGCGGTGAACTCCACGTCACGAGTGGCCGGTTGCGGCAGGATGCGCGGACATGGACGCCGTACGGGTCGCGCTGCTGCGTGAAGTGCTCGCCGGGACCGAGTGGTTGGGGGCCACGCGGCGGTTCGCGGGGGTGCTGCGCGGGTCCGTGGTGGCGCACGGGGGCGGGCTGCTGCTGGTGGGTACGCCCGCGTACGAGCCGTGGCATCTCGCCGCCCATCTGGTCGACGAGGCCGCCTGGTCGGGCACACCCGAACTGGCCCCGACCCTCGTACGGCACGACGCGCGCCCCTCCGACCCGGCCCATCTGGCGGTCGGACTCGGCCGGATCGAGGCGGCCCGGCGCGGCGAGACACTGCTCGTCGTGTCACCGGAGGGTCCGGGCGACCCGCTCCTTGAACGGGTGCATGATGCCCGCCGGGCCGGGGCGACCGTCCTCTCCCTCGGCACCGGGGACCGCGAACTGGCGTCCCTGGCCCACGAGTCGCTCGCCGTACCGGACGGCATGGACCTGGACCTCGACACCGTGCAGCATCTGGTGAGCGCGGCGGCCGGGGAGAACGTGTTGCCGGCGGCGCGGGGGCGGCGGCGTTTCCGGGACCGGTTGTCGAGGCTGACCGACCAGCTGACGGCCCCGCCGCCTGCCCGTTGGTGATTTTCCCACCCGCCCACCGGTCTCGGTCAGTTGAGAGGTGGGCGACAAAAAAAGCGGTTGCCTCGCCCCCTCCCCCGCGTGATCGTGGCCGCTTGTGACCGCCTCCCGCCTCCGCGCCCTCCTCCCCGACCTCGCCCCCTGGCACGCCTCCGCCGACTTCCGCAGGCTCTGGGTCGCGGGCCTGATCTCGAACTTCGGGAACTTCCTGTCCTTCGTCGCGCTCCCGGTGCAGCTCAAGGAACTCACCGGCTCCGCCGCGGCGGTGGGCGCGATCGGTGCCGTGGAGCTCGTGCCGCTGATCGTGTTCGGGCTCTACGGCGGTGCGCTCGCCGACGCGTGGGACAAGCGGAAGCTGATCGTGTGGACCGAGGCCGGGCTGGGCGTGCTGTGCGGGCTGCTGCTGCTCAACTCGCTGCTGCCGCAGCCCGCCGTATGGCCGCTGTACGTGATCGCGGCGCTGACTTCCGTCCTCGGCTCGGTCCAGCGGCCGGCCCTGGACTCGCTCTGGCCGCGAATCGTGGCGCACGAGCACATGACGGCCGCGTCCGCGCTCAACTCCCTGCGCTGGACGGTCGGCGGGGTCATGGGCCCGGCGCTGGCGGGCGTGGTGGTGGCGTTCGCGGGGCTGCCCTACGCCTACGCGGCGGACACGCTGACGTTCGTCGTGTCCGTGGTCCTGATCTGCCGGATCGCCGCCTCCCCCGGGGCTCATGAGGCGCAGAAGCCCTCGCTGCGGTCGATCGCGGAGGGCGCCCGGTACGCGTGGAGCCGCAAGGAGCTGCTCGGTACGTACGCGATCGACCTCGCGGCGATGTTCTTCGCGATGCCGCTGGCGGTGCTGCCGTTCCTCGCGGACGAACTGCACGCCGAGTGGGCGCTGGGGCTGATGTACTCGACGGTCCCGGCCGGTGCCCTGCTGGTGAGTGTGACCAGCGGCTGGACCTCGCGGATCCACCGGCACGGGCGGATGGTGGTGCTGGCCGCCGCGCTGTGGGGCGTGGCGATCGCGTGCGCGGGTGCCGTGGGCAACGTATGGCTGGTGCTGCTGTTCCTCACCGTCGCGGGCGGCTGCGACATGGTCAGCGGCATCTTCCGCGGTGTGATCTGGAACCAGACGATCCCGGACGAGCTGCGCGGCCGGCTCGCCGGGATCGAGCTGCTGTCCTACTCGGTGGGCCCGCAGCTGGGGCAGGTCAGGTCCGGTGGCATGGCCGCGCTGTCCGGGGTGCGGACGTCGGTGTGGACGGGCGGGCTGATGTGCGTGGGCGCGGTGGGGCTGCTGGCCGCGGGACTGCCGAAGCTGATGTCGTACGACGCGAGGACGGACGAGCACGCGCTGCGGCTGAAGGCGCGGCGGGCCGCCGACGCCACCGCCAGTGCCTGATCAGTCCTCGTCGGCGCTCCCCTTCGTGGCGTCGTGCCACTTGGGGTCGTTCTCCCACTCCAGGTTGCGCTCGCGGGCCGTCTCCATCGCGTGCTCGGCCTCCGCGCGGGTGGCGTACGGCCCGAAGCGGTCCTTTGCGGGGCACTCCGGCCCCTCCTCGACCTTCTTGTGTTCGAGGCAGTAGTACCACTCGCCGGGCTTCCCGACCGTGCGCTTCTTGAACAGGGCCATCAACGGCTCCTTTCCCTACGGCCATGTTCCCCCATGTCCGCTGGTTAGACTCGCTGGCATGTCTGGCCAGTCGCTGCTCGTACCAGGGGAGCTCTCTCCCACCCGTTCCGTGCCCGGAAACATCCGCCGGCCCGAGTACGTCGGCAAGCCCGCGCCGACCCCGTACACGGGGCCGGAGGTGCAGACGCCCGAGACGATCGAGGCGATGCGGATCGCCGGGCGGATCGCCGCGCGGGCGATGGCGGAGGCCGCGAAGGTCATCTCGCCGGGTGTGACCACGGACGAACTCGACCGGGTGGCGCACGAGTACATGTGCGACCACGGCGCCTATCCGTCGACTCTCGGCTACCGCGGCTTCCCCAAGTCCCTGTGCACGTCGCTCAACGAGGTGATCTGCCACGGCATTCCGGACTCCACGGTGCTGCGCGACGGCGACATCATCAACCTCGACGTGACGGCGTACGTCGGCGGGGTGCACGGCGACAACAACGCGACGTACCTGGTGGGCGACGTCGACGAGGAGTCCCGGCTCCTGGTGGAGCGCACCCGCGAGTCCCTGGACCGCGCGATCAAGGCGGTCAAGCCCGGCCGCCAGATCAACATCATCGGGCGGGTCATCGAGTCGTACGCCAAGCGCTTCGGGTACGGCGTGGTCCGGGACTTCACCGGCCACGGCATCAACTCGTCCTTCCACTCCGGCCTGATCGTCCCACACTACGACAGCCCGCACGCGACGACGGTCATCCAGCCCGGGATGACGTTCACCATCGAGCCGATGCTGACGCTGGGGACGCACGAGTACGACATGTGGGACGACGGGTGGACGGTCGTCACGAAGGACCGGAAGCGGACGGCGCAGTTCGAGCACACGCTGGTGGTGACGGAGACGGGCGCGGAGGTTCTCACGCTGCCGTAGCAGGTCAGGACCCGTCCTCTGCTGAGGGCGGGTCCTTTCTTGTACGCTTTTACCGACAGGATGTCGGTAAACCTGTTGACTTAGGTAAGCCTTACCTTAGAGGATACGGCTCATGGACTCCTTCTCGACGGTCATCCGCACCGCGTCCCACGAACAGCATGTGGAGGCCGAGACCTCCACCTTCATGAGCGATCTGCTCGGCGGCCGGCTGGGCATGGACGCGTACGCCCGCTACACCGAGCAACTGTGGTTCGTGTACGAGGCGCTGGAGACCGGTGCGGAACGGCTGGCGGCGGACCCGGTGACCGGGCCGTTCATCCGGGGCGAGTTGTTCCGACTGCCCGCGCTGGAGCGGGACCTGGAGCATCTGCGGGGCGCGGACTGGCGATCCGGGCTGACCGCGCTGCCGGCGACCCGGGCGTACGCGGAACGGGTGCGGGAGTGCGCGGAGTCGTGGCCGGCCGGGTACATCGCCCACCACTACACCCGCTACCTCGGCGACCTCTCCGGCGGCCAGATCATCCGCGACAGGGCGGAGCGGACCTGGGGGTTCGCGCGCAAGGGCGCCGGTGTGCGCTTCTACGTCTTCGAGGGGATCGGGAACCCGGCGGCGTTCAAGCGGGGGTACCGGGAGCTACTGGACGGACTTCCGGTCGATGACCTGGAGAAGCAGCGGGTGGTGGCGGAGTGCAAGCGGGCGTTCGCGCTGAACACCGGGGTGTTCCGGGCGTTGGGTGAGGAGTTTCCGCTGAGCGCGTGACGCCGGCTAGCGCTCCAGGAACACCCGCCCTCCGACCTCGACCCAACCCCCCGGCTGCGGAGCCGTGAGTATCTGGGAGCCCGCGCCCTGCGTGATGTTGAGGGCGCGACCCAACTGGTCGGTCAGGAGCAGTGCCGCCGCGCCTGTCGCCTCGTCCTCGTGGATGCCGTCGTCGCGGCCCGGGAAGGCACGGGCGCGGACGCGGCCCGCCGCCTCGTCCTCCCAGGCCCAGGCGTAGATCCACTCGCCGGGCGGGGGGACGGGGAGGGCGTCGACCTCGGTGGCGGTGGGGAGTTGGCGCAGTGTGCGCGGCGGGGCCCACTCCGGGAGGGCCTCGATCCAGCTGAACTCGCCGTCGAGACGGGCGCCCACGATGCCTGCGGGCGTGACCAGTTCGGGTATGTCCAGGAGCCAGGCCGCGCCCACGCAGGGGTGGCCGGCGAAGGCCAGGCGGGTGGTGGGGGTGTAGATGTCGATGACTCCGCGCTCGGGGTCGTCGACGAACACCGTCTCACTGAAGCCGAGTTTCCCGGCGAACAGCTGTCGCTCGTCCGGGTCCGGCATGACGGAACCCTCGCGGACGACGCCGAGTTCGTTGCCGTATCCGCCGCTGGGGCCGCAGAAGACACGCAGTACGTCGTAGTCAGTCACGGGGGAATTGAAGCATCACATCGGCGGCCAGGTCGTCCCAGGCGGCCGGACCGCCGGGAACGGGCCAGGTCACGGTGCGCGCGTCCTCGTAGGGCAGCGCGGCCAGGGTGTCGCCGAAACCCCGCTCCAGGGCGGCCCGTTGGCGTGCGGGGTACTCCGTGGGACGGCGCATGCGCTGTTCGTGCGCCTCGGTCAGTTCGTCGGCGGTGCGACGCCAGTCCTCCTCGTGCGGTACGCGGCGCAGGACCACGCAGGCCGGTTGCGCGCCCTCCGCGAGCGCGGCCACCGCGCGGTCGTGGCCGTCGAGGATCAGCCAGCCGTCGAGGAAGGTAACCCACCACAGGAGGACGGGCGCGAGGGTGCCCTCGCGGGCGTGCTTGCGGTACGCCTTCACGCGCGGGGCGTCGGGCGGGGAGAGACGGCGCAGGGGCAGGATGCCGTGCCAGCCGCCGCCGCAGTACAGCTCCAGGGTGCCGTTCGGCCACTCCTGGACGAAGTCCGTCGTCCAGATGCCGGGGGCGAAGAAGTCACGCCGGGACAGGGCCCAACGGCCTTCGTGCAGCGGTCCATTCGGGGTCTCCTCCAGCCAACGGGCGTACTGGTGGAGCCAGTCGACGGCCGAGCGTTGCCGCGCGGCTCGCAGCGGCGGCAGGAGTGGGCGGTAGCCGTCGAAGCGGTGCAGGACGAGGTCGTGGCAGCAGCCGTCGCCCTCCAACCGACCCAGGAACAAAGGGTGTTCGCCCTGGCGGAGCAGTCTGCGTCCACCGTCCGCCGTCTCGAAACGCAGCGGTGACGGACCGGGCCGACCGGTCACGGTCAGCACCAGTCCGTCCTCCGACAGCATCTCTCTGCGCCCCCTTGTGTCCATGGGGCACAGTCTTACGCCTGGGTGGTCTCCGTGCGCCGCCTGCGCATCGCGAAGACCACGCCCGCGCCCGCCGCGCCAAGGGCCGTCGCCGATATGTCGGAGCCCGTCGAGGCGAGGGAGCCGGTTGTGCCGCCCGTCGTGGAGCCGGTAACGCCGCCCGAAGTCGAGCCTGTCGTACCCGAGGTGCTCCCACCCGTGCCGGTCGAGGTGTTTCCGCATCCGCGCACGGGTCGGCCGTCGTGACTCCGCGGCGGACCGCTTGACCTTTCATTGACCTTCCCTTGACATTCATTTTTCGCCATCGAGATCAAGCCGTGTCTGTGATTTTTCCGTCGGCAGTGAATACCGGACCGGGTGGGTATGAGTGAGGTAAGCCTCAGGTAAGTTAGGGCAGCCTCACCACACTGCCTCGCCAGACACTTCCGCTTGGAGCCTGCATGCGTGCCGTCCGACTTCCCGTCGTCACCGCTGTCGCCGCCGCGGCCGCCCTGACCGCCGTCACGGCGTGCACCGCGAAGAGCGACGCCAAGGACGGCGACGCGATCCAGGTCACCGCGGCCGACTCCAAGTGCACGACCTCGACGACGTCGATACCGGCCGGCCAGGTCACGCTGAAGATCGAGAACACCGGCTCGAAGGCTACCGAGGTCGAGATCCTCTTCCCGGACGACCGGATCGTCTCCGAGAAGGAGAACATCGGGCCGGGGACGAAGTACACGCTCACCGCCGAGGTGAAGGCGGGGGCGTACGAGATCGCCTGCCGGCCGGGGATGAAGGGGCACGGTGTGCGGCAGAAGCTGACCGTCACCGGGGGCAGCGCCGCCAAGCGCGACCCGAAGCTGGACGCCGCCGTCGCCGCCTACCGCGAGTACGCGCAGAACGAGGCCGACGCGACGATCCCGAAGGTGGAGACCTTCGTCAACGCCATCAAGGCGGGCGACCTCACCGCCGCCAAGAACGCCTACGCCCCCTCCCGCGTCGGCTGGGAGACCACCGAGCCGATCGCCGAGTCGTTCGGGGACATCGACCCCAAGACCGACACCCGCGTCAACGACCTGGAGAAGGGCCAGAAGTGGACCGGCTGGCACGCGCTGGAGAAGGCCCTGTGGCAGGACAAGAAGATCGGCGCCGAGCAGAAGGCGCTGGCCGATGAGCTGCTCACCGATCTGAAGGACTGGCAGAAGCGGGTCGGCAAGGCGGAGATCACCCCGACCTCCATGGCCAACGGTGCCAAGGAACTCCTCGACGAGGTCGCCACCGGCAAGGTCACCGGCGAGGAGGACCGCTACTCGCACACCGACCTGAGCGACTTCAAGGCCAACGTCGACGGCGCGGAGAAGGCGTACGAGCTGCTGAAGCCGGTCGCGCAGAAGAACGACGCGGCGCTGACCACCGAGCTGGACAAGCAGTTCGCCGCGATCGACACGCTGCTCGACAAGTACCGCTCCACGTCGACCTCGGATGGCTTCGTGTCGTACGACAAGGTCACCGCGGACCAGCGCAAGGAGCTGTCGGACGCGGTCAACGCCCTCGCGGAGCCGCTGTCCAAGCTCGCCGCCGCAGTTGTGAAGTAGGCCTGAGATGACCGAAGTCCAGGAGAACGAAGGCCAGCAGAGCGGTGCTCCCTCGCGCCGTTCGCTCATCGGGTGGGGCGGTGCCGGGCTCGCGCTCGGTGCCGTCGCGGCCGGGGGCGCGGTGGCGATGACCCGGGTCGGCGAGGACGTCGATCCGGCGGGCGCCGACACGGGTGCCGCGGTCGCCTTCCACGGCGCCAACCAGGCGGGCATCGCCACGCCCGTGCAGGACCGGCTGCACTTCGCCGCGTTCGACGTGAAGACCGACGACCGCGCCGAGTTCGTGCAGATGCTGAAGGACTGGACGGCCGCCGCCCGCCGGATGACCGGCGGGCTCGCGGTCGGCGAGGGGGCCTACGGCGGGCTCGCCGAGGCGCCGCCGGACGACACCGGTGAGGCGCTGGGGCTGAAACCCTCGCGGCTGACCCTCACCATCGGCTTCGGGCCGTCGTTCTTCGAGAAGTTCGGCCTCAAGGACGCCCGTCCCGAGGCTCTTGTCGACCTGCCGCAGTTCCCCGGCGACAACTTCGACAAGTCCCGTACGGGCGGCGACCTTTGTGTGCAGGCCTGTGCCGACGATCCGCAGGTCGCCGTGCACGCGATCCGCAACCTGGCCCGGATCGGCTTCGGCAAGGTCGCCATCCGCTGGTCCCAACTCGGCTTCGGGAAGACCTCGTCGACGACCCCTGGGGCCCAAACCCCGCGCAATCTCATGGGGTTCAAGGACGGCACCCGCAACATCGCGGGCACCGAGACGGACCGGCTGAAGAAGTTCGTGTGGGTGGGCGAGGGCGACAACACCAAGAACTCGGCCTGGATGACCGGGGGTTCGTATCTCGTCGCCCGGCGCATCCGGATGAACATCGAGACCTGGGACAGGACCTCGCTCCAGGAGCAGGAGGACGTCTTCGGCCGCGACAAGGGCGAGGGCGCGCCGGTCGGCAAGGCGAAGGAGCACGACGCGCCGTTCCTGAAGGCGATGAAGCCCGACGCGCACGTCCGGCTCGCGCACCCCGACTCCAACGGCGGGGTGACCATCCTGCGCCGGGGCTACTCCTTCACCGACGGCACCGACGGCCTCGGCCGGCTCGACGCGGGCCTGTTCTTCCTGGCCTACCAGCGCGACGTCCGCAAGGGGTTCATCCCGCTGCAGCGCAGGCTGTCGGCGACCGACGCGCTCAACGAGTACATCCAGCACGTGGGTTCGGCGGTCTTCGCCGTCCCGCCGGGCGTCCGCGACAAGGACGACTGGTGGGGCAGCACGCTGTTCTCCAAGAACGCGAAGGAGTCGTAGACCGTGTTCTCCAACTATCTGATCGGTCTGCGTGAAGGGCTGGAAGCCAGCCTCGTCGTCTGCATCCTGATCGCCTATCTGGTCAAGACGGAGCGGCGGGACGCGCTGAAGCCGATCTGGATCGGCATCGCCGCCGCGGTGCTCATCGCGATGGGCTTCGGCTGCGCGCTCGAATTCGGCTCCCAGGAGATGACGTTCCAGGCGCAGGAGGCGCTCGGCGGCTCGCTGTCGATCCTCGCGGTCGGTCTGGTGACCTGGATGGTGTTCTGGATGCGGCGCACCGCCCGGCATCTCAAGTCCGAACTGCACGGCAAGCTGGACGCGGCCCTCGCGATGGGCACCGGCGCGCTGGTCGCCACCGCGTTCCTCGCCGTCGGCCGCGAGGGCCTGGAGACCGCGCTGTTCGTGTGGGCGTCGGTGCACGCGGCGAGCGACGGCACTCCGCGCCCGCTGGTCGGCGTGGGCCTGGGCCTGGCCACCGCCGTGTTCCTGGGCTGGCTGTTCTACCGCGGCGCCCTGAAGATCAACCTCGCGAAGTTCTTCACCTGGACCGGTGCGATGCTCGTCGTGGTCGCGGCCGGTGTGCTGGCCTACGGCTTCCACGACCTCCAGGAGGCCGACTGGATCCCGGGGTTGACGAATCAGGCCTTCGACATCAGCGGCACGATCCCGCCGGACAGCTGGTACGGCACCCTCCTGAAGGGTGTCTTCAACTTCCAGCCGGACCCGACCGTCCTGCAGATCACGGTGTGGCTGCTGTACCTGATCCCCACGCTCACCCTGTTCTTCGCCCCGGTAGGGTTCGCCTCCGGGAAGGGGAAGGTGAAGGTAGCTGATGAGCAGGGACCGAAGCCCTCGGAGGCCTCGAAGGCTTGACCGGAGCGCCCTCATAGCGGCCTCGTTGACCGCATTGTCGTTGACGGCGAGCGGTTGTGTGGTGGTCCACGGGGAACGCGAGGTCCTCCCGGCCGCCACGCGCGCCGAGGCCGCCAAGGCGCTCCAGCAGTTCACGACCGCGTACAACGCGGCGGACAAGGCGTACGACAGCGCCCTGGACACCGCTCATGTCACCGGGGCGCTCGGTGACATCGACGCGGCGCGGCTGAAGGCGGGGCACACCAACTACCCGTCGGGGAACCCGAGTTACTCCCCGCTGGAGCTGACGGACGCGAAGTTCACCATCCCGAAGAAGGCCGGCTGGCCGCGCTGGTTCCTCGCCGACACCGCGGCCAACAAGGGCGGCAGCGCCCGCTGGCTGCTGGTGTTCACCCTCAACGACCTGTCCGAGCCGTGGCAGGTGGCGTATCTGACGCTGCTCGCGCCCGCCGCCGTACCGAAGTTCAGGACGGACAAGGACGGCTGGGCCGAGGCCGTGCCCGCGAACTCGGCCGAACTCGCCGTCGCGCCGGGGGACTTGAGTCAGCGCTATGCGACGTATCTGAAGAGCGGCGGGACGGACTTCGCGGACGGCGCGCACACCAGCGCGTGGCGCGCGGACCGCGAGAAGGCCACCAAGCCCGGTCTGGCCGTCCAGTTCCTCGACGAACCGGTGACGAACGGCGACTACGCGCCGCTCGCGCTGCGCACGGCGGACGGCGGGGCGCTGGTGTTCTACACCACGCGCTACTTCCAGAAGGAGACCGCGGCGACGGGCACCTCGGTGCCGGCCCAGAACAAGGACGTGCAGGCGCTGACGACGGGCGCCGTGCAGCAGTCCCTCACCCTCCAACTCGTGTCCAACCAGGTGGCGTTGGACCCGAAGCGGGGCGGCAAGGTGTCGGTGCTGGGCCGGATCGAGGGGCTGACCTCCGCACAGGGCGGCTGACGGTCAGGCGGTCAGGCGGTCAGGCGGTCAGGCGGTCAGGAACTCTTGGCGGTCAACGGCCCAGCGGCCAGGCCGCGTCGGCGTGGTCGGGTTCCTGGCCGGCGTGGCGGGCGCAGGCGTCCGTGAGGGTTTCCAGGAGGGTCAGCGGGTCGGGCAGCGGATGCTCGGGGCCGCGTACCCAGTGCACCGACTGGTTCTCGCCGGGCAGTTGGGCCGGAGGGACGAGGACGTAGGAACCGCGGCAGTGCCAGCGCAGCCCCGGGTGTTCGTCCATCGTCTCGGGGTGGCAGTCCAGTTCGCACGGCCACCACTCGTCCTCGTCCTCGGGGGTGCCGCGGGTGAGGGTGAAGAAGAGCAGCCGTCCGTCGTCGCTCGCGGCGACCGGCCCGACCTCGATGCCGGCGGCGAGCAGCCGCTCCAGGGCCTCGCTGCCGGCCTCCAGGGGAACGTCCAGGACGTCGTTGACCATGCCGGTCGCGGTGATGAAGTTGGCCTGCGGCTGATGGCGGGCCCAGCGCTCGATCTGCGCGCGGTCGGTCGTGGACTGCGTCTGCCAGGCGAACGACACCGGGTGCCGGGCGGGTGTGGGGCAGCCCACACGGTCGCACGAACATCGGTAGCCCGGGGCCGGGTGCGCGGCGGGCGCGAGCGGCAGTCCCGCTCCGGCGGCGGCGAGCAGCAGCGCCTCGCGCTCACTGCCGTCGGCGGCCTCGTCCTGCGGGCGGCGTCCGCGCAGCCACGAGGAGAGTCTGCCCTGCCGACCGGTCCGGCCACCGAACGTCGCGCTCATCTATCTCCTCGCCTCGCTGTTGTCGCCCTGCTGTTCTTGTCCTGTTGTTGTGCGGAGAACCTCCCCCATCGTCGCACCATCCTGAGCCTCGGGTGGCGGTACCCCACATGCGGGGTAGGTGGGACGAGACACACCGAGACCCGGATCACCACCTATCAGACGATTTGCCGGGATTTACGGCCTTCAGGCCTACGACGCCACGACGATTCGGCGCTACGACGCACGCCGCTCCGGCGCTACGACGGCCAGGAGTCCCCCCAGCTCGCGTCCCGGGCCGCCTTGTACAGGTCACCGTGGCGTTTGGTGACCGTCGTCCGGCGGAGCTGCTCGTCGCTCTCGCAGAGGTCGAGGAGTACTTGCCCCTTGCGGATCTGCGGACGCCGTACGACCCGGGCGGGTGCGGGTTCGACGGGGAGGCGGGTGGCGGCGACGTAGCTGAACTTCTCGTCCTCGTACGGCAGCGAGCCGCCCTTCACCTGCCGGTGCAGGGAGGAGCGGCTGACCCGGGCCGAGAAGTGGCACCAGTCCTCGCCGGGGACGATCGGGCAGGCGACGCTGTGCGGGCAGGGGGCGGCGATGCGGAAACCGGCGCCGATCAGCCGGTCGCGGGCCTCGATGACGCGGGCGTAGCCGTCCGGGGTGCCGGCCTCGACGATCACCACGGCCTGGGCGGCTGACGCGGCGGCGTCCACGAGGGCGGCGCGGTCGGGGACGGTGAGTTCGTTGAGGACGTAGGAGACGGTGACCAGGTCGGTGGCGTCGAGGGTGAGCGCTGAGCCGATCCGAGCGCGGCGCCAACTGGCGTTGTGCAGACCGGGGTTGGCGGCGGCGAGCTCTTTCCCGAGGGCGAGTGCGGGCTCGGCCCAGTCGAGCACGGTCACCGGGCGGTCGCCGGACCAGGTGGCGGTGACGGCCCAGGTCGCGGCGCCGGTGCCGCCGCCGACGTCCGTGTGCCCCTGCGGAGCCCAGTCGGGTACGGCATCGGCGAACGCGTCCAGCGCGGAGCGTACGGCCTCGAAGGTCGCCGGCATCCGATAGGCGGCGTAGGCGACGACATCCGCACGGTCCCTGAGGATCGGGGCGTCGGTCGGGGTGGCCCCGCGGTACTTGCCGATCAGGCGCTCCACGGCACCGGCGGCCTGCCTGGGCGGAAGCCCGCCGAGCAGCGCGGCGAGAGCGGTACGGAGGGATTCGGCCGGGGTCACGGGGTCGTTCACCCGCCGATTCTAAGTGGGCCGGGCCGGGTGTCGCCGTCCCTGGGGGCCCCGCCCCCGGACCCCCGGGACCTGTGCCCACCCACCACCCGAATCGGAAGTTGAAAAGTTCGGCTCAAAAGCCCCGTACCGCCCGTGCCACCCGCGTCCCCGCCGCCGCCCGCGGCCCGCTGTCCGGGCCCCTCCTCCGGGGATGGACGGTGTTCGCCAGCAACACCAAAAACGTGTCCGTCGCCGGATCCAGCACCAGCGACGTTCCCGTGAAGCCCGTGTGTCCCAGCGCCCCCCGCCCCGCCAACTCCCCCATGAACCAGGCCTGGTCGACGGCGAAGCCGAGCCCCGGCGGGGTCAGCAGCAGCTCCACGAAGTCCGCGCCCAGGATGCGGGCGGGGCCGTAGGAACCCCCCGCCAGGAGCGTGCGGCAGAACACCGCCAGGTCGCGGCCGGTGGAGAACAGGCCCGCGTGGCCTGCCACGCCACCCAGTGCCCAGGCGTTCTCGTCGTGGACGACTCCCCGGAGCATTCCGCGGTCCGCCTTGGCCCAGGGGCGGCGCTGGTCCTCGGTGGCGGCCGCGCCGGGGCAGGGGCCGAAGTCGGTGGAGGTCATGCCGAGGGGGCGGGTGATGCCGTCGTGGACCAGGACGTCGAGAGTGCGGCCGCTGACGCGTTCCAGGACGAACTGGAGCAGGAGGAGGTTCAGGTCCGAGTACAGATACTCGCCGGGCTCCCTCACCGGCGCCTCCGCCCGCAGCATCGCCAGGCGTTCCGCGTCGTCCGCGCAGTCGTACAGCGGGAGTTCGGGGCGCAGGCCGGAGGTGTGGGTGAGGAGTTGGCGGACGGTGATGTCGTGGCGGGCGGCGGCGCGGAAGTCCGGGAGGTAGGCGCCGACGTGGGCGTCGATGCCCAGGGTGCCCCGCTCGATCTGCTGCATGGCCGCGACGGAGGTGAACAGCTTGGTGAGGGACGCCAGGTCGAAGGGGGTGTCCACCGTCGTCGGGACGCGGGAGGCCGGCGGGAGTTCGACGCCCCGGTCCGTCTCGGGGTCGTAGGCCGCATACCGTACGGCCCAGCCCGCCGCCTCCTCCACGGCGATCACCGGGCCGCGGCCGGCGACCACGACGGTGCCCGCCGCCCACGGGCGGTCGCCGGTGGTGAGGTCGTGGACCTCCCGGATCAGGTGACGGAGTTCCCCGGGGTCGAGGCCCGCCCGTTCCGGTGTGTCGCTGCGCAGTCTCGGGGCGCTCAGCTCCCCACTCCCTCCGCGGTCGTACGGGTGTTCCAAGGACGGCACATTCCCACGAAGCAGGCCACCGCCACCAGTGCGGCCACCAGTTGGACGACGGCCATGGGCACGGCGGTGTGTTCGCCCGCGATGCCGACGAGCGGGGAGGCCACGGCACCGATGAGGAAGGAGGAGGTGCCCAGCAGCGCGGAGGCGGAGCCCGCGGAGTGCTTGGTGCGCATGAGGGCGAGGGTCTGGGCGTTGGGGAGGGTCACGCCCATCGCCGACATGAGGACGAAGAGGGCGGTGGCCACCGGGGCCAGGCCCACCGCGCCGAATGCGCCCGTCGCCATCAGCAGCAAGGCCGTAGCGGCCAGCACCACCACCGCCAGGCCAGCGCCCAGCACCTTGTCCATGGAGACCCGGCCGACCAGCAGCTTGCCGTTGATCTGGCCGACCGCGACCAGGCCGACCGAGTTGACGCCGAACAGCAGGCTGAAGGTCTGCGGGGAGGCGCCGTAGATCTCCTGGACGACGAAGGGGGAGGCGGAGATGTAGGCGAAGAGGGCGGCGAAGGCGAAGCCGCCGGTGAGCATGTAGCCGGTGAAGGGGAGGTCGGCGAGGAGGCGGCGCATGGAGCGCAGGGCCTCGCGGGTGCCGCCGACGTGCCGGTCGGCGGGTGCGAGGGTCTCGGGGAGACGGGTCCAGACGAGGACCGCGAGGGCCGTCCCGACGAAGGTCAGGATCACGAACACGCCCCGCCAGTCCGTCACCCGCAGGATCTGGCCGCCGACCAGCGGCGCGACGATCGGGGCGACCCCGGAGACCAGCATGAGGGTGGAGAAGAAGCGGGCCATGGCGACACCGTCGTAGAGGTCGCGGACGACGGCCCGTGCGATGACTATTCCGGCCGCGCCCGCGAGGCCCTGGACCAGACGGAAGGCGACCAGGGACTCGACGTTCGGCGCGAACGCGCACAGGGCGGTCGCGAGGACGTAGACGGCGAGGCCGGTCAGGAGTGGGCGTCTGCGGCCCCATCGGTCGCTCATCGGGCCGACCACCAGCTGCCCGAGCGCCATGCCGGCGAGGCACGCGGTGAGGGTGAGCTGCACGGTCGCGGCGGGCGCGTGCAGGGCGCGGGTGACCGCCGGGAGCGCGGGGAGGTACATGTCCATCGACAGCGGGGGCGTCGCGGTGAGGCCGCCGAGGACGAGGACGACGAGGAGGCTCGCGCGGCGGGTCGCCCCGGGCGCCGACGGTACGGCGGACTGCGGCGCGGCCGGCGCCTGCGCCCTCTGCTCGGGCATGTGCCCCTCCCTCCCTGACCGATCCGCCACCTATGCTCTCAGCTCGTACGGGGTGCCGAGGTACTGGTGAGCGAGGGTGGGGCCGCGATGACGGAAGAGAACGTGCGCTGGGGGATCCTGGCGACCGGCGGGATCGCCGCCGCGTTCACGGCGGCGCTGGTCGATCTGCCGGACGCCGAGGTGGTCGCGGTGGCCTCGCGGACGGAGGACTCGGCGAAGGCGTTCGCGGAACGGTTCGGGATCGAGCGGGCCTACGGCGAGTGGGCCGCGCTGGCGGCGGACGCGGACATCGATGTCGTCTACGTCGCCACCCCGCACTCGGCGCACCGCGCGGCGGCCGGTCTCTGTCTGGAGGCCGGGCGGAACGTGCTCGTCGAGAAGGCCTTCACCCTCAACTCCCGTGAGGCGAACGAACTGGTCGCGCTGGCGGCCGAGCACGGCAGCTTCCTGATGGAGGCCATGTGGATGTACTGCAATCCGCTGGTACGGCGGCTGAAGGCGCTCGTGGATGATGGTGCTGTCGGTGAAGTGCGTACCGTCCAGGCCGACTTCGGGCTCGCGGGGCCCTTCCCTCCCTCGCACCGGCTGCGGGACCCCGCGCAGGGCGGGGGCGCGCTGCTCGATCTCGGGGTGTACCCGGTGTCGTTCGCGCATCTGCTGCTCGGTGAGCCCGCCGACATCAAGGCGTCGGCCGTGCTGTCCGCCGAGGGTGTCGATCTGCAGACGGCGGCCCTGTGCTCCTGGGACAGCGGCGCGCTGGCCACGCTGCACTGCTCGATCGTGGGCGGTACGGGGACCTCGGCGTCGGTGACCGGTTCGCTCGGGCGGATCGACATCCCGGACGGCTTCTTCCACCCGGAGCGGTTCGTGCTGCACCGCGACGGCCGTGACCCCGAGGAGTTCGTCCTCGACCCGGCGGACGGGCCGCGCAACACGCTGCGGCACGAGGCGGCCGAGGTGATGCGGGCGCTGCGGGCCGGTGAGACCGAGTCGCCGCTGGTGCCTCTGGAGGGCACCCTCGCGGTGATGCGCACGCTGGACGCGGTGCGGGAGCGGATCGGGGTGCGGTACCCGCAGGAGGGGTGACTCCGCCTCTTAGGCTGCGGTCCATGAACGCTGAGCAATCAAGGATCGCCGTGGTGACCGGCGCGGGCTCCGGGATCGGGCGCGCGGTCGCCGTGGAACTGCTGGGCGCGGGCTGGTCGGTGGCGCTGGCCGGCCGCCGCACCGGGACGCTGGAGGAGACGGCCGCGCTGGTGCCCGAGGGCGCCTCCCTCGCCGTGGCGACGGATGTGGCGCGGCCGGAGGACGTGGCCGCCCTGTTCGCGGCGACCGTCGAGCGGTTCGGGCGGGTGGACCTGCTGTTCAACAACGCGGGGACGTTCGGGCCCGGCGGGGTGCCGGTGGAGGAGTTGCCCTACGACGCGTGGCGACACGTGGTGGACACCAATCTCAACGGGGCGTTCCTGTGCGCGCAGGCGGCGTTCCGGCAGATGAAGGAGCAGGCGCCGCAGGGCGGGCGGATCATCAACAACGGGTCGATCTCCGCGCACACGCCCCGGCCGCACTCGGTGGCCTACACGGCGACCAAGCACGCGCTGACGGGGCTGACGAAGTCCCTGTCGCTGGACGGGCGGCCGTACTCGATCGCGGTCGGGCAGATCGACATCGGGAACGCGGCGACGGACATGACGCGGCGGATGGAGACCGGGGCCTTGCAGGCCAACGGGGTGGTAGCCCCGGAACCGGTGATGGATGTCGCGGATGTGGCGCGCACGGTGCGGCACATGGCGGAGCTGCCGTTGGCGGCGAATGTGCAGTTCGCGACGGTGTTGGCGACGGCGATGCCGTATGTGGGCCGTGGTTGAGGCAAGTTGCACAAACGGAATTTGACCGTCCGCACCATTGCGCCCGGTTGCTGACTTATGCTCAACTCTTCTCCACCAAAGCTTCACAGTTGGAGCACTTGGCTTCCGCAGACCAACCCGAGGGGGGAGGCGGCAGCCGTTCCACCGCCCGGGTGGGGGTGGACCTCGCGTGGGACCGCGGGGTTTCGCACCGGGCGGTGGAACGGCTGTCGCACAGCTCAACTCCCGTCTTCCTCCCGGGACTTCGCCGCCACGGCCGCCCGCCGCCTGCGCAGCGCGAACGCGCCGCCCGCGAGCAGGACCACCGTCCCGGCCGCACCCTCCAGCAGCCGCCAGGGCGAAGCACCGTCCGCCGACGAGGCCGCCGCGCCCGCGGCCCCCGCAGCCCCCTTGGCGCCCTTCCCCGACGGCGTCGGGCTCGCGCTCGCCCCGCCCTCGCTCAGCGGCTCGACCAGCGTGCCCACCGCCTTGGCCGAACTCCCTTTGCCGAAGCCCCAGTCGAGCAGCGCCTCGGTCTCCTTGTAGACCTCGTTGCCGCCGTTGGCCGGGTGCATCACCGTGACCAGCAGGGTGCGGCCGTCACGGGTGGCGGCGCCGGTGAAGGTGTTGCCGGCGTGGCTGGTGTAACCGTTCTTGACGCCGATCATGCCCTGGTACGGGCGCAGTCCGTAGGCACCGGTGAGCAGGCGGTCGGTGTTCTGGATCTGGAAGGTCTTCTTGCCGCCGGCCGGGAAGTTCGCGGTCCTGGTGGAGCAGTAGGCGCCGAAGTCCTCGTCGTGCAGGCCGTGCCGGGCGAAGAGCGTGAGGTCGTACGCCGAGGAGACCTGCCCGGGGTGGTCGAAGCCGTCCGGGCTCACCACATGGGTGTCCAGGGCCTGGAGGTCCTTCGCCTTGGCCTGCATCTCGGCGACCGTCCTGGCGATCCCGCCGTTCATGTGGGCCAGCACATGCACGGCGTCGTTGCCGGAGCGAAGGAAGACGCCCTGCCACAGCTGGTGGACGGTGTAGGTGATGCCGGGCTTGACGCCGACCAGGCTGGAGCCGGAGGGGACGTCGGCGAGGTCGGCGTCGGTGACCCGGTAGGTGCGGGTCTTCTCGAACTTCCCCAGCACGGTGTCGGCGAACAGCATCTTCAGCGTGGACGCGGGCGCGAGGCGCTGGTGCGCGCGGTACGAGGCGAGCACCTCACCGGTCTTGTGGTCGGCGACGAGCCAGGAACGGGCGGTGAGCTTCTTGGGCAGACCGGTGGCACCACTCGTCTGGATCCCGTCGCGGGCCAGACGCTCACCGCCTATCGCTGTCGCCGCGGACGCTGGAGTGGCCGCTGCCACGGGAAGGGCGGCGGCGGTCAGGCCGAGAGCGGCACGCCGGGTGAGCCGAGAGGAATCGCGCATCCGGGGACCGTACAAAATCGGGGCCGGGCGGTGCACGGCGGGGTGGCGAAAAGACGCCGGAGGGAAGGCGCGGCACCCCACACCAACACGCCATTGAACTGGGGTTTCCTGGCAGGAAGCCCTCCGCAGCTTAGGAATGAGCTGTCTGACACAATTCTGATTTCGGGCGTCTTTTTCTCAGGCCAGACACATCCTTTACTCAGGTCGACTCAAAGGTTCCTCCATAGCTTGTGGCCGCGCCCACAGCGGGCGCCAAGAACCTTTGGGGAATGGGATGTTTGGCATCTATCTCAAGCGCGAGCTGAGCCGGCGCAAGAAGGCGGCCCTGGTCATCGCCATGGGTCTGGCGCTCGGTATCGCGCTGGTCATCACCGTCAACTCGGTGTCGGCCGGCATGAATCAGGCTCAGGACAAGGTCCTCAAGTCTCTTTACGGTCTCGGAACTGACATGACCGTGACCAAGGCGCAGTCGGCCCCCAAGGCCGGCAGCTCAGGGGGTCCCAGCTTCAAGTTCGGCGCCACCTCCTCCAGCAGCAGCTCGCAGAGCTCGGACCGGGTGAACACGCAGGGCGGTCAGGTCCTCGCGTCCTCCCTGGTCACCAAGGTCGCCGCGCAGAAGGGCGTGTCCGCCGCGGTCGGCTCGCTCACCCTGAACGTCACCAAGGTCGACGGCTCCTTCACCCAGGGCAAGGCGAAGTCCTCCACCACGTCCGGTTCCTCTTCCGGTTCGCAGCAGGGCGGCCCCGGCGGCGGTGGCGGAACCAGCAGCACCGGCGCGCCGCAGGTCCAGGGCGGCGGCGCCAACTTCAACGTGAACTCGTACTCGGTCGCCGGCATCGACGTCACCAACCAGACGCTCGGCCCGCTGTCCACCTCGAAGATCACCTCCGGCAAGACGTTCACGGCCTCGCAGACCAACGCGAAGGCCGCCGTCATCAGCGCCTCGTACGCCAAGTCGAAGAAGTACAAGGTCGGTTCGACCTTCAAGATCTCCAGCACCAAGTTCACGGTCATCGGCATCGCGACGCCCAACAGCAGCGAGTCCACGATCGACGTGTACCTGCCGCTGAAGCAGGCGCAGACGCTGGGCGACTCGAAGAACAAGGTCACCACGATCTACGTCAAGGCGACCGACTCCAAGCAGATCTCGGCCGTCAAGTCGACCATCCAGAAGAACATCTCGGGTACGACGGTCACCACCTCCGCCGACCTCGCGTCCACCGTGTCCGGCTCGCTGTCCACCGCCTCCAACCTGGCGACCAGCGTCGGCAAGTGGCTGTCCATCGCGGTCCTGATCGCCGCGTTCCTCGTGGCCGCGCTGCTCACCTCCTCCGCCGTGTCCCGCCGGGTGCGGGAGTTCGGCACCCTGAAGGCGCTCGGCTGGCCGAGCCGCAAGGTCACCCGCCAGGTCGTCGGCGAGTCCATGGTCAACGGTCTGATCGGCGGCGGTCTCGGTATCGCGCTGGGCCTCGCCGCGGCCTACACGGTCACCGCGATCAGCCCCAAGCTGACCGCCCAGCTCGGCAACACCGGCGGTGGCGGCCAGGGCGGCCCCGGCGGCGGTCAGGGCGGCGGCCCCGGCCAGCAGGCCACCCAGAACACCCTGGAGATCGCCCTGAACGCGCCGGTCTCGCTGACCACGATCGCCCTCGCGGTGGGCCTGGCCGTCACCGGCGGTCTGATCGCCGGCGCGATGGGCGGCTGGCGCGCCTCCCGGATGCGCCCGGCGGACGCCCTGCGCAGCGTGTCGTAGGACGGCGGCTGCCACGGAGCGGTCGCTGTGACAGACCGCCGCACCCCCTGATCCGGGGCGCCGCCTCCACTCCCCCCGGGAGACGGCGCCCCAACTCTCTTCTTCTTCACGGACTCATCGACGGAGATCCCATGTACAAGCTCACCGGCGTCACCAAGCGCTACACGCGGGGCAAGGAGACGGTCGAGGCGCTGCGCGGCGTCGACCTGACGATCGAGGACGGCGACCAGCTCGTCATCCAGGGCCCCACCGGCGGCGGCAAGTCGACGCTGCTGCAGATGATCGGCGGCCTGGACCGCCCCTCCGAGGGCAGTGTCGAGCTGGACGGCGTCAACCTCGCCGCCATCAGCGAGGCCAAGCTGACCCGGCTGCGGGCCGAGAAGATCGGCATCATCTTCCAGTCCTTCAACCTCATCCCGACGCTCACCGCGCAGGAGAACGTCGAGACCGCCCTGGTCCCGCTCGGCGTCAAGCCGGCCGAGCGCCGCGAGCGGGCGGCGGAGGCCCTCACCTCGGTCGGCCTCGGCGACCGCCTCAAGCACGCCCCCTCCGAGCTCTCCGGCGGCCAGCAGCAGCGCGTGGCGATCGCCCGCGCGCTGGTCAAGAAGCCGAAGGTGCTTCTCGCCGACGAGCCCACCGGCAACCTCGACGAGGGCACCCGCGACGACATCATGGGCCTGCTCGAAGGCCTCTGGCACGAGTACGGGCTGACCTTCATCATGGTCACCCACGACTCGTCCATCGCCCGCCGCGCCCCGCGCCTGGCCACCATCAAGGCCGGCCAGATCACGCTGACCGAACAGGGCCGCGGCACCGGCCAGTTCGCCCCCCAGCCGAGCGACGCCGGCCAGCAGTTCGCGCAGTACGGCAACCAGGGCTACTGAGCCCTCCCGCGGACTTCTGGTCCCATGGTCCCCAAGGGGCCGTTCACCTCCCGGGCACCTGGCCGACCTCGGCCAACCGCCCGGCGGTGAGCGGCCCTTCGGCGATCACCCCGGCGTTCTCGCACGGCCGAGGCCCGAGGCCGACCGCCCGCCGGTGAGCCGCCCTTCCGCCGCCGCGCCCGCGCTCCCCCACGGCAGGAGCCAACCGCCCACTACCGCCGCCCCGTTGAGCCACTCACCGCCCCAGCACCCGATCGACCTCCGCCAACTGCCCCGCGGTGAGCGGCCCCTTCGCGATGGCGCCCGCGTTCTGCTCGGCCTGCGTGACCGAGCGGAAGCCCGGGATCGGGACGGTGCGCGGGCTGCGGGCCCACAGCCAGGCGAGGGCGCCCTGCGCGGACGTACGGCCCTCGGAGGTAAGGATCTCGCGCAGGGCGTCCACCCGGGCGACCCAGTCCTCGTCGGCCCCGGCGCCCTGCTTGAAGCCCTGCATCCAGGCGGGCGGGGTGTTGCGGATGTCGCCGGGCTCCAGCGTCCGCCCGGCGGCCTGCTTGCCGGTGAGCAGGCCCATGGCCAGCGGGCTGCGGTTGATGCTGGCGAGCCCCAGCTCCTCGCACAGCGCGAACATTTCGGGCGCGTCCTGGAACACGTTCGCCGCGTGCTGTACGGCCGCACAGTGCTCCCCCTCGGCGAACACGGCGGCACGGGCGGGATCGTCGGTGCTCCAGGCGTAGGCCCGGATCAGCCCCTCGCCCACGAACTCCTCGCACTGGTCGCGGAGTTGGGCGGCGCGGTCCAAGTCCGCTTCGGAGAGGTGGAGTTGGTACAGGTCGACGTGGTCGGTGCCGAGGCGCTCCAGCGACGCGGTGAGCGCGCGGCGGGCGTACTCCGGGGAGTCGTCGGAGCCGGTGAGGGTGCGGGTCTCCTCGTCGAAGACGTTGCCCCACTTGGTGGCGAGGACCACGTCGTCCCGGCGCTTGCCGAGCGCGCGGCCGAGGACACGCTCGCTGTGCCCGGCGCCGTAGGTGTCGGCGGTGTCGAAGAAGGTGACCCCCAGGTCGAGGGCGCGCCGGATCGCCCGGACGGACTCCTCGTCGTCGACCTTCCCCCAGCCCAGCGGCTGTCCGCTCGCGTCCTGCCACTCCCCGCCGATGGCCCAGCAGCCGAAGCCGAGAGCGCTCACGTCGATACCACTGCGTCCCAGGGTCCTGCTGTTCGTCTCCATGCCTGCGGACGCTAGGAGTTGGAGTGCACACCAAGGCAAGGGTTTTTTACCAGGAACCTCTACGGAGGGCCTTCTGCGTCGGTCAGGCCTGCCCGGTCTCGAAGCGGGCGATCCGACCGTCCTCGCCGACCGTGAAACTCCACCGGGTGCGCATCTCGCCCCACGCGTCGTTGGAGTAGCGGGCGACCAGGGCCCGGCCGCCGTTCGACTCCCGGTCGACCTCCATGTGGCCGTGGGAGGAGAAGATCTCCCGGTCGATCCACTCGGCGAGGTCACGGTCGGAGCCGTCGTCGGCCATCGTCGCGCCGGGCGCGAGGAGCGCCAGGAACGCGTCGCGGTCATGGGCGTTGACGGCGCTGACGAAGGCCCGGACGGCCGGATCGCTGAGCTTGGCTGGCTGAATCGTCATGCCGGCCAGACTCACACCGTTCCCCGGGGCCCGCCACCCGAACGGCGGCCAGCGCAGGCCCGTCGCGGGCCGGAGGTGCGACGGTGGAGGGACCGTCCACGCCGTCCGTCCAGGGAGTCACCGTGACCTGTTACGACCGACAAGATCTGGGCCTGCTGCTGCTCCGGCTGGGTACCGGCGGTGTGCTGGCCGCGCACGGTTCGCAGAAGCTGTTCGGCTGGTTCGGTGGCGGCGGGATCGCGGGCACCGGCGTGGCCATGGAGGCGATGGGCTACTCCCCCGGCAGACAGAGCGCCACGATGGCGGGCCTCGCGGAGGCGGGCGGCGGCGCCCTGCTGGCACTGGGCCTGGCGACCCCGGCGGCGGGCGCGGCGGCGGCCGGCGCGATGGCGGGCGCGACCGCCGTGCACGCGCCCAACGGCTTCTTCGCGGCGGGCGGCGGCTACGAGTACGCGGCCTCCCTCGCCCTGACCGCGGCCGGCCTCGCGGTCACGGGACCGGGCCGCCTCTCCCTGGACCACGCGCTCGGCCACGCGGTGAACCGGGGCTGGATGGTCCCGGCGGCGCTGGCGGTGACCGGGGCGGCGACGGCCGTGGTGGTGGGCCTGCGCAATCGGCGGGTGCGGGAGGCGGAGTTCGAGCAGGAGACGCTGTTCGACGAGTAGGGACCTGGTGGCAGGCTGGGTCCATGAGTGATCAGAAGGACCAGCCCACCGGGCTCTGGACCGGTATCGAGGACCTCTGGGCCTGGGTGGACACGAACCGTCCCCTCGACGGCCGGGAGAGCCTGCTCCTGCGCATCCTGAAGCTGTCCGAGGAGGTCGGCGAGGTCTCCGAGGCGGTGATCGGGGTGACCGGCCAGAACCCGCGCAAGGGCGTCACCCACACCTGGGACGACGTACAGGCCGAACTGTGCGACGTCGTGATCACCGCACTGATCGCGCTGCGCACCCTGACCCCCGACACGCAGGAGGTCTTCACCCGTCATCTGGCCCGGGTCATGGAACGCTCTCTCGGCCCGTCCGCCGTTGTTCACCCCCAGGACCTGCCCGCGCCGCGCGGAGTTGGTGAGATCCACTGAGCCTTCTCGTCGACACCGAGCCGACGAAGGGGTCCCCGTGCAGGACTACGTTTTCATCAGTGGGCTCAGGACGGTCGCCGTGGCGGGCAGTTGCCTCGCCCTCGCCGCCCTGAGCCTCGGCAACAGCCAGGCGCACGCGGCGAGTTACGGCACCCCGACCATCTCCCTCTCGGCCTCCTACCTCTCGGGCGCGGTGGACGCGGTCGGCGATCCGACGGTCCAGGTGACGGTCGCCCAGAGCGGCGCGGACGCCGGCGCGCTGACGGTCGCGGCGAGCAAGAGCAGCAGGACGTCCGTGGCGCCGACGAGCGCGGTGACCGTCACCGGCACCGGCGCCACCCGTCAACTCGCCGTGGCGGCAGCCGCGCGGGGCTACACCGACCTGACGGTGAAGGTCACCGGCCTAGGCGGCAAGACGGCCACCAAGACCCTGCACTACGCGGCCTCGGCTGCGGTCCAACAGCCCGCCGAGACCCGCTACTTCACCGGCTCCAGCGACGCCTCCGCCGCCATCGACGTGGGCGGCGGCTACGTCGTCGTAGCGGACGACGAGTCCAACGTCCTCCGCCTGTACGACCGTTCGGCCTCGGGCGCTCCGCTGAAGATCTGGGACTTCAGCGACGACATCGGCGTCGACAAGGAGATCGACATCGAGGGCGCGGCCCGCGTCGGCGACACGATCTACTGGACGGGCTCGCTCGGCAACAACAAGGACGGCGAGTACAAGGCCGCCCGCAACACGGTCTTCACCACCAAGGTGACCGGCAGCGGCGCCAACACCGCGCTCTCCTACGGCAGTTCGTACGGCAGGCTGCGCGACGACCTGGTGGCCTGGGACAAGGCGAACGGCAACAGGTACGGCTTCGCGGCGGGCACCGCGGACGGCGAGATCCCCAAGGAGATCGACGGATTCAACGTGGAGGGCCTGGAGTTCGCGCCCGGCTCGACGACCACGGCGTATATCGGTTTCCGCGCTCCGCTGGCCCCGGCGGTGGCGGGCGGCAAGGCGCTCCTCGTGCCGGTCACCAACATCGACAAGGTGGTCGCGAACGGCACCGCCGCGACCTTCGGCACACCGGTCGAACTGGACCTCGGCGGTCTCTCGGTGCGCGACATCCGCAAGAACGCGGCGAACCAGTACCTGATCGTCGCCGGTTCCTGGGCCGCCGACGACAACTCCGACCCGTACGCCCTCTACTCCTGGACCGGCAGCGCGGCCGACAAGCCGGTCAGGCTGCGCGACCTGCCGACCACGGACCCGGGCGCCTGGGAGGCGGTCGTCGACGTACCGGACCTGACGGCGGCGGGCGCCCGCGCCCAGCTGATCACCGACGACGGCTCGGCCGACCTCTACGGCGACGGCACCGAGGCGAAGGACCTCACGCACCCGGAGTGGCAGAAGTCCCGCTCGACCTGGTTCACGATCACCGGCTGACAGGCGAAGCGATCGGTGGCGCGCGCCCCGCGGTGAGGCCGGGCACGCGTCACCCTGGCACCCTGGTCCTCGACAACACCGTCGAGGACGAAAGTCGAGTCATGACCACCGAGAAGCTCACCGTAGGCGTCCTGGGCACCGGCATCATGGGCGCCGCGATGGCCCGCAACCTCGCCCGCGCCGGACACACCGTCCACGCCTGGAACCGCACCCGCGCCAAGGCCGAACCACTGTCCGCCGACGGCGCGCACGTCACCGACACCGTGGCGGAGGCCGTACGCGACGCGGACGTGATCCTCACCATGCTCTACGACGGCGACACCGTCCTCGACGTGATGCGCGAGGCCGCGCCCGCCCTGCGCCCCGGCTCCGCGTGGATCCAGTCGACGACCTCGGGCCTCGAATCGGTGGCCGAACTGGCCGCGTTCGCCGGCCGCCACGACCTGGTCTTCTACGACGCCCCCGTGCTCGGCACCCGCCAGCCCGCCGAGGCCGGTCAGCTGACGGTCCTCGCGGCGGGCCCGGAGTCCGGCCGCGCCACGGTCACCCCGGTCTTCGACGCGGTCGGCGCCCGCACGATGTGGGTCGGCGAGGACGGCGCCGCGGCCACCGCGACCCGCCTGAAGCTGGTCGCCAACAGCTGGGTCCTCGCCGCGACCAACGCGGCGGGCGAGGCCCTGGCCCTCTCCAAGGGCCTGGGCGTGAACCCCCAGAGCTTCCTCGACCTCATGGCCGGCGGCCCCCTCGACATGGGCTATCTGCACGCCAAGTCCGCCGCGATCCTCAACGACCAACTCACTCCGGCGAGTTTCGCGGTCACGACGGCGGAGAAGGACGCCCGGCTGATCGTGCAGGCGGGCGCGGCCCACGGCGTCCGCCTCGACGTGGCGGCGGCGGGCGCGGAACGGTTCGCGCGGGCGGCGGCACAGGGGCACGGGGACGAGGACATGGCGGCGGCGTACTTCGCCAGCTTCGAGGCGGGGACGGACGGGAAGCCGATCGAGTCGTCCTGATCCGGCCTTGATCTCGTCACAGCCAGGACACAGCGAGCACACAGAGGAAACCGGGCGTACGACCTGAACTGTCTCCCCCGCCGAAATGCCGGCAAGTCCGGTCGCACGAACCGAACTCGGGGGACGTCATGCAGAAGAGCAGCATCCGCAGGGCCGCGATGGGGATGGCCGCGCTGTCGGCGACATTGGTGATGACGGCATGTCAGCCGGGCGCCACGGACACCGGGTCCGACGTGTCGTCACAGAAGCCGCCCGCGACCGCCTCCCCCATCTCGTCCGGTTCCAAGGGGAGCTCCGGTTCCACGGGGACCACGGGATCGTCCGGTTCCACGGGGTCGTCCGGTTCGACGGGGTCGTCCGGTTCCACGGGGTCCACAGGGTCCACGGGGTCGTCCGGGACCGGGGGCACCGCGGTGAAGGAGTGCGCGACGGCCTCGCTCAAGGCGATCGCCTACCAGGCCGCCGTCCGTCCGCAGGGCACCGGAACCGGGGCGGCGATCGTCCAGTTCACCAACACCACCTCCAAGTCGTGCGTCCTCAAGGGCCACCCCACAGTCGCCGGCGCCGCGAACGGCTCCCCTGAGCTCAACGTTCCCCTGAAGGTCACCCCCACCGGCTCCGCCTCCCCCGTGACACTGTCGCCCGGCGGCCAGGCCTGGCTGAAGCTGACCTTCGTGCAGGTGCAGGGCGAGGGGGACGGTTACTGCAAGTCGGGGTCGGCGCCGGTGATCTACCCGACGATGGTGATCGGACTGCCCGGCGCCGGGAAACACCAAGTCGCCCTTGACGACGGGCAGTTCGCGGAGTGCGACGGCACGGTGACCGCGACCGCCGTATCGGCGACGAAGCCCTCCTGACCGTACGGCCGCGTGCTTGACCGTACGACCGTGTGCCTGGCCGTACGACCGGACGCTCCGGCCGTGCGGACAGGCCCTAGACCGACCGGCGGTCCCCCGACGCCTCCACCGCCAGGCCCCGCATGACGTGTTCGAGGAGGGCGAGCAGGACCGTCTTCACCGACTCGCGGTCGCGGGCGTCGCACAGGACGAGCGGGATGTCGGGGGCGAGGTCGAGGGCGCTGCGGATCTCCTCGGGGTCCTCCTCGCAGATGCCGTTGAAGCAGTTGACGCCCACGGCGAAGGGGATGCCGCGGTGCTCGAAGAAGTCGACGGACGGGAAGCAGCTCTCCAGCCGTCGGGTGTCGGCCAGCACGACCGCGCCGAGCGCGCCGCGGGACAGGTCGTCCCACATGAACCAGAACCGGTCCTGGCCCGGGGCGCCGAAGAGATAGACCACGAGGGCCGAACTCAGCGTGATCCGGCCGAAGTCCATGGCGACGGTCGTCGTGGTCTTCTGCTCCACGCCGGCGAGGTTGTCGATGCCGACGCTGGCCTCGGTGATGAGTTCTTCGGTGCGCAAGGGCGTCGTCTCGCTGATCGCGCCGACGAGCGTGGTCTTGCCGACGCCGAAACCGCCCGCGACGAGGATCTTGGCCGTGGCGGCGTTGGGCGCGACGGTGGTGGCGCGGGAGCGGCTCGCGCGGGGGTCAGATTCTGCGAATGCCATCGATCACTGCCTGGAGGAAACGGGCGTCGGGAGTACCGGCCGCGGTGGGCGGGGAGACGGAGACGAGTTCGTTGTCCAGGAGGTCATCCAGCAACACCCGTATGACCGCGACGGGTTGGTCGAGCAGGGCCGCGACCTCCACCAGCGCCGTCGGGGTACGGCAGAGCGCGAGCAGCCGGTTCTGTTCGGGCTGGAGGCGCTGGTCGCGGGTGGGTGGCCGGACGGTGCTGATCAGGGTGATCAGCTCGATGCCGGAGTGGGCGGTCGGGGTCCGGCCGCCGGTCACCGTGTACGGGCGGACGAGCAGCGCGGGGTCTTCGTCCTCCCAGGGATCTTCCTCCGACCAATGTCTCATTCATGCTCACCCGCGAAGGGCACACCGCTGTACTCCGGGAACCGGGGAGCGGCACTGAGGAACTGCCCCACCTGCCGTACCACCATGGTCATTTCGTAGCCGACGTTGCCGACGTCGACCTCGGAGGTGGCGAGCACGGCGAGCCGGGCGCCGCCGCCGGCGGTGGTGACGAAGAGAAACAGATCGTCCATCTCGATGACGGTCTGCTGCACCCGGCCGCCGCCGAAGTGGCGGCTGGTGCCGAGCGCGAGCGAGTGAACTCCCGAGGAAATGGCGGCGAGTTGCTCGGCGTCGTCCTGGGCGAGCTTCTCGGAGGAGCCGACGAGGAGTCCGTCCTCCGACAGGACGATGGCGTGCAGGGTCTCGGGGATCCGCTCGATCAGGTTGTCCAGCAGCCAGGCCAGTCCGCCGTGCGTGGTGTTGGGCGCAGTCATGGGTTGTTCCTTGTCGGACGGGGACGGGTGGGCAGCTGACGCCGCTCGGGCGGGGCGGTGGGCCGGGTGGCCGGCGAGTACTCGTCTTGCGGGCCGGGCGGACGGCCGGGCGCGAAGCCTTCCCTTCCCATCGCCGACGGCCAGGCGGGCATGGGCACTTCCTCCTGCGCACGGGCCCGACGGGTACCGTCCCGGAGCGCGGCGAGCATCGACCGCGCCTGCTCCGGCCGCCGCTCCGCCTCCCGCCCCGGACCGTGATCACCGTCGGCTTCCACGACCCGGTCCCGCAACTGCGGCGCCAGATTCGCCTGCCGCACCCGCCGCCGGGGCAGCCGCCCGGAACCGCCCCGCCCACCCGCGCCGGGCACGCCCCCTGCCCGGGCCCCGAGCGACGACGCACCGCCGCCGGAACGGGAACCGCCAGGCGACACACTGCCGCCGGGACGGAAACTGACAGAAGACGCGTCTCCGGCGCGGAAACCGGCGGACGGCGTCACGCCGGTGCGGGAGCCCGCGAAGGGGACGTCACCCCCTGGGAGCCGAGGGGCCGTATCTCTCCGGCGCGACGACCCGCGGACGGCGTCACGCCGGCGTGGGAGCCCATGTACGGCGCGTCCCCCGCCTGGGAACCCGGGGACTGCGTCTCCCCGGTACGGGAACCCACGGACGGCGCGGGTGTGACCTAGTTCACAGCGTGAGCACCGATCGCGCACACCAACTCCACCGGCTCCGGGGACCGTTGGACGGGCCCACGCGCTCACCCCCGCCCCGGTTCCTCCAGCAACGCCAGGCTCTGCGCTCCGAGCGCCTTCATGCCGTACGTCTCCGCCCCGCGCGCCGCCTCCCGCAGCAGCCGGACCGCGTGCGGCTCGCTGCCCGGACCGCCCATCCGGCGCATCGTGCGGGCCTGGGCCAGGCGGAGGCGGGCCAGTTCGGGCTGCGAGGAGCGGGCCGGGACCGCCGCCTGCCGGAAGCGGTCGAGGGCCGTCTCCGGCTCCCCCGCCGCCAGCGCCAGCAGCCCGCAGGCCCGGGCGGTCGGGCCGACGAGGACGGTGGGCCAACCGCCCAGCGCGATCTGCTCGCCGTCGTGCGGCGCGAGGCGCGCGCGCAGCGTGGGCACCGCCTGCGCCAACTCGGCCTCGAATCCGCCCTCCAGGTCCAGCGCCGCGCAGACCTCCGCCAGCAGGACGAGCGCGGGAACCGCCCAGCCCGACGGCGGGAACCGGTCGACGTCGGCGACGCAGCCGAGGAAGAAGTCCGCCCCCTCGGCGTGCTGCCCGGTCTCGCACAGGGCGAGGGCCAGCCCGGCCCGCCAGACGGGGAAGTAGGCGTGGCGCTCGACGTCGCCGGCCAGATCGGAGGTGAACAGCTCGGCCAGACGGCCCTGTTGACGCAGCAGCCAGTAGGCCTGGCCGAGCCTCGTCTGCGTCAGGTTGTCCGCCGGTACGGCGTAGTCGGCGCGGAGGAGTTCGATGAACTTCAGCGACTCCACGAAGATCCACTCGGCGGCGGCGTCGAACCGGCCGTGCCACAGGTCGAGCAGGGCGTCGAGAGTGTGCCGCTGCCAGCGGGCCAGGGCGCTCTGCGTGTCCGCCGCGTGCTTTCGGTACTGGTTGGCGGTGGCCAGCGCGCTGAAGATCCGGCCGTTGCGCAGCTGGTCGATGGCGACGGCCATCAACGCCTCACCGCGGAAATACGCCGAGTCGTGCCGGGCCGCGGCCTCGCGCAGCCGCTCGGAGAGGTCCAGTGAATCGGGAGCGCTCATGAAGTCGTAACGTGCCCACCGGCATTCGGTGAGGACCTCGCAGCGCACCTCGTCGTCGCCGTCGTCGGGTAATCGGCGCAGTGCGTCCTCGGCGAGCCGGGCACCCTCGGCGGGACCGGCGAGCCCGGCCGCGGTGTCCTGGCTGACCGCCAGGGACATCTTCTTCGCCAGATGAGCTTCGAGCCGCAGCCGCAGCCCCGTTGCCTCAGGACCGGCGTCGCCCTCCAGCGCGGCCAGGCACCCCTTGATCGACTGGAGCAGCTCACGGTCGACCTGCCCGGGGTCGGACCAGCGGCGCGCCAGCCTGATCACGGCCTCCGCCTGCGCCCGCGGGTCCCCGGCGGCACCGCGATAGGCGGCCGTGTAGTACCGCTCCGCCTCCCGCATCTCACCGGCGGCATGGCTGAGGTCACCGCGCCGGAGCAGCCGCAGGAACTCGGCGCGGTCCTGCGCCGGCGCCGAACGGCCGTTCTTTCCAGGGGACTTGACCAGTCCGACCGTCTCCCCGCGGACGGCCCTCGGCGGCGCGTCGGCGCCGGGTGGTGGTGCCAGGCCGGCCAACGCCCCCTTGGCGCGCAGGACTTCGTCGCACAGCTGGGCCAACTCCAGGGACGCCCTGCGGCGTCCGTTCTCGACGCGGCTGAGGAAGCTGCGGCTGCAGTACACCTTGCCGGCCAGTTCACTCAGCGACATACCGGCCGCAATGCGGCGCCGGCGTAACTCCGCGCCGAATCCGTCGTGCTCGATGGCCATCCCCCCAACAACACGCCGGCCGACCGGTGTTGCCAAATACCCGCTGGCAACACCCGACCCCTGCGGACCGGCACGATTACCGACGAAGCTGTCTGTGCCGGGAGCCTACCGGGCACAGGGGCGTGCCCATTGGCGGAACAGGGGCACTGGTCATGCCTTCGGGCGAACCTGTGGCGTCGACAGGGGGTCGATATGCCGGAGGCACTCGCCCGCAGCACACCCATCGCGTTCCGCCCGGCACCCAGGAGCTGAATGACGACGGGGGGATGGGGGGTCCACGGTCCGGGGCGCGCGGGGGGCGCTCCGGACCCCGGATCCAGTCGTCACGTCAAGGCCCGAGCCAGCCGGTCAGAAGCCAGCGGTGCGTGCCGCCGCGTACAACTCGGCGGAGACGTCCTTCAGTTCCTGCGCGTTCCGCGCGGCCCGCGAGAGGTCGACCAGGAGCGGCTGACCGGCAAGTTCGAGAAGGGCCGCCCGGACGTCCTGCGGGTATTGGCGCCGAACATTCCCGGAGTCGACGAGCAGGAGTTGGTCTTCCGCACCCGCTGCACGGCCGGCCTGCTGAACTGGCTCGCCCTGACGCCCATCGGCAGCGAACTGGCCGCCATGCCGCCGAGCGATTGGAGCGGCAGTTGGTGCCGGTGGTGGCTGGGGCGTTCCGCGGGGGCGCGGGGTAGCGGTGGACGGGCTTCCGCTACCGCGGTTGTCCGCGGGGCACGATCATCGGGGCCACCTTCCGCGCAGGGGTTCAACAGGGTTTCAGGAAGACCCTGTTGGGACTCAAGCCGTTCACACGAGCGCGATGACACCCTCGATCAGGAGTGCCACCAGGGCGGTCCCGAAGCAGAGCGCCAGGAGGAACTCGGTGATCCCGGAGACATCGGTGACACGCACCTCGTCCTCCGCCGAGCCCGCCGCCAGACGACGCCCCTCCTCCAGGGTCGCGATCACCTTCCAGTGGCGGACGAAGGAGGGCCAGCGGCTGAACGCCTGGACCGGAACCCGTCGGCCGTCAGCCAGTTCGAGGGAGAGCACACCCGAGCGGGGTTCCCAGTCGATACCCGTCAGTGTCTGCCAGGGGATCTCGTAGGTGTTGTAGAGGTTGCGGACCACCAGGGCGGAGGCGCTCACGGACGCGGACGGCACGAGTTGTGTGCGCGCCACCCAGAGCATCACGCACAACAGGCCGACGATCAGCGAGACCTGCCACACCCTCACCTCGGACAGCGACCGGTGGGACGCCACGGCCGCGGCCACGACAGCCGCGACACAGATGCCGACCAGCACCTGCCGGTCCCACCAGGGTGCGATCCGTTCCAGAACCATCGTCGTCCCTCATTCTCTTCTGCCGGTTGTTCCCCCCGGGGCGGCTTCGGGCGCCCCGGGGAGAAGCAGGAGGCCGTTCTGTCCGTCAGCCGAACCAGCCGCTGACGCTTCGCCAGGCGCTCCGCGCCCCGCTGGCGACAGCCCTTCCGGCTCGGCCGGCGTTGCTGGCGAGGTAGGTGACACCTTGCACGGCCTCACCGCTCTTGATGCTCGGGAACAAACCACCCGCGATGCCTACGGCGGCCGAGGCACAGCCCAGGCTGATCGGGTCGGCCACGCATGTGTCGAGCGCGAGAACGATACCGATGGTGACCGCCACGACGCCTACGGCGGCTCCTGCGGGGTCACTCCACTCGGCTACGAGCCCCGCAAGACCTTCGAGGAAGGCCTCGCGGAGACAGTGCAGTGGTACCGCGACAACCGCGCATGGTGGGAACCGCTGAAGGAACGGGCCGCGCTGTAACCGGCGCACAACGCGCGCAGGGCTCCGCCCCGGCCCATAAGGCCAGGTCAGAGCCCTGTTGACAGACGTGCCGGGCCGTACGGGGTCACCAGGTGTGAGCCACGTCCACCACGAGATGGTTGGCCGTCTGGAAGACCCGGAACGGCAGCCGGGCGCGGACGCCCAGTCCGGCCTGGGTGTATCCCTCGGAGCCGCCTGTGATCTTGAACTCCCGGAAGGTCCGGTACCCGGTGACGTCGACGGACGGAAGCGGCGGGTAGGGCTGTCCGGTCGCCGGGTCGTAGCGCGAGGAGAACAGCGAGATCTCCAGAATGGCTCCGCCCTTGATCGGAACCACGACGTCGCTCGGGTCCTGGTGCAGTACGTCGACGTAGCGGACCGTGTAGCCGATCGGGTCGGCCGCCGTGCCCTGGGCGTCGAAGACCAGACGGTCGAAGCACTCGTGCTGTCCGGTCCGCACGTCGGTCAGCCGCCTGTTGGCGACCGGGTCAGCGGTCTTGCCCAGACTCCCCCATGTCACGGCACAGTCCACGGCCGTCGGCGCGGCCACCGCCGGAACCGTGCCGGCCAACAGGCCGCCGCCCGCCAGCATTGTCGCGGCCAGTGCAGTACCTATCCGTCGCATGACTACCCCCGGGTGGCTCGCGTAGGTGTGTGTCCTTTCAGACCGGTGGCTTTCCAGAAGGTTGTGCGCAGTGGAACAGTCCCTTGCGGCACGGCGGTCCTTCCAGCACCAACTGCCCCTTAAAACCACAGGGTTTCCGCGTGCGCCGCCGGCTGATGCTGTTCTTCCTGGCGTTCCGTCTCGGCCTGGGCGCTCGGCGGCACCGCTCATCGCCCCCACCACCCGGCACCCCGCCCAGACACGAAAAGGGCCCCGACCAGCCCATAAGACCAGTTCAGAGCCCTGCCAGCAGACGAGCCGGGCCATACGCCGGGTATTCCTGAGCACCCTTGTGACCTGCGCTTTTGCGAGCCGTATCGGTTGTGACCTGCTAGGACGGGTTGCAGAGGCGATCGGAGGCAGTCAGAGGAAACCGCTCTGATTCGACCCGGGTTCGACCCGAGCTACTCGGAGCCAGCCAGAGGCAATCGCCCTCTGCTTGGCCCCAAATCAGCCGAGGTCAGGACCGTGTCGAACCGGTGAGGACTCCTCTGGCGGCCCTCCGAGTCGTTCTCGGTCGAGCCGCGATGGGGACGCCTGCCTCTGATGCGGGGCCAGGCACACGAAGGCCTCCAGGACGGCAATCCTGGAGGCTTCGCTTGGCACCGATTGGAGGTCGGTTCCGGACCCCACCCGTGGTTTTAGCGGGCCTGGGCGGAGTCCACGTCCTTGCGAGACGACCCCACAGTGCCACACCACACCCAGCAGACGGACTCACCCCGACGTCCAATTCACCCGAGCGAGCGACTGGGCCTTCACCAGCTGCCTCCGGCTGCGGCTGACCTTGTCCTGCTCGGAGACCTCACCGGCCGCTACGCGGCGGGAAGCTACAGCAGGCTCGGCTCCGACGGCCGGAGCGTGGTCCTGCGCCAGGACCGGCAGGGCGCGGCCGAGCACCGGCACCGGATCACGGCGGCCATCGCCTGCCACGTCGCCCGCGCCGGCGGAACCGTCGACGAGCTGACCCGGCTGCTGCTCCACCCCGACCACGAAGGCGGCCGGCACGCCCGGCACATCGCGCTGCGCTCCGGGCAGGCACGCGCCCTGGACTACATCCGCCGGGTGTGGGCCAGCGCCTCGACCGCAGTCGACAGCACGCGGATCGTGGAGTCGCGCCAGCAGGCGTACGAGGTTCTCGCCGCGCTGCGGGACCGGATCGAGACGACGCCCTGGCGCGGGGAGCGGGGACGGACCGCGCTGCGGGTGCTGCGGGCGCATCTGAACTTCGCCGAGACCGCGGGCGGGCCCCTGCACCACGCCAGTGAGCGGCAGACCGCCGAGGAGGCCGGGGTCTCCCGGACGACACTGCGGGTGGTCTACGAGACGGTCCTCAAGCCGCGAGGTTGGCTGCGCCGCCTGCGGGTCGGCCATGGCCGGGAGGGGTCCACCTGGTACCTCGGCGACGGCAGCGCCCACCGCCATGGCGTCCCTGTTCCGTTGTCTCGTTTCCGGACCACTCAGTACCCCCCCCGACCCGGCACTTGAGGAGTGGCCCACCCCTGAGACAGGGACCGCGGCCGACATCGACTCAACCGTCATCGGCCATCTGATGGGCCACGACGCCTTCGCCCACCACGGCCTGGGCAGCTCCGCCCTGGTGATCATTGGCGCGCTGCACGCCTGGCCGGCCCAGACCATCGGCGAGCTCGTCGGCTCGGCGTCGGTGTCCCGAGCCACCGCCTACCGGGCCTTGCGTCGCCTGGCCGACCACGGCCTCGTGCACTACAGCGGAGAGACCTGGAGCCTCGCACCTCGCGCGCTGGAGGGCTTCGGCGCCAGCTCGCCGAATGCTGTGCCCGGCCCGTCCGCGCACCCGGCACACGGCTGGGACGCGGTCGCCCAGCAATACGGCACCACAGGTGTCGCGGCCCGGCGCAAGGCCCTGCACGCGGCCGAGCGCTCGGCATACCGGGAGGCACTGGGGCGGCTGTCGGAGCACCGCAGCAAGGCCGTGGTGATCGTCCGCGACGGCCGCCAGATCCTCGTCCCGGCGTCCCGCCCAGACGAGATCCCCTCCGCGTGGCACGTCCCGGGCGGTCGCGTCCTCAACCCGGTCACCGGCCACCCTGACGCCGAATGGCGCGTGGCCACCGACGGCCGGCTGATCCTCATCACCCCATCGGACCAGCGCAGTTATGACGAGCTGGCCGCCGCCCATACCGAAGCCCTCAGCGAATGGGAGTCCGCAACATGAACCCAGAGCCCCCGGTCACATTCGATGCGAGCGAGGCGGTGACGCCCGAGTCGGTACGCAAGCACTACGAGGCCGGCGCAACGGTCGACGAACTCGTCGCCGCCTGTGGGCTGTCGTACGGCACGGTCCTCAACCGGTTGCACGAGGCCGGGACCGAGATGCGCACGTCGTGGCAGACCCGTCGGATGCGCCAGGATCCGGAGGCGCGCCAGCGTCTCGCAGCGCATCTCCGCGCCCTGTACGAGCAGCGTGGCGCGACCCTCACCGAGCTCGCTGCAGTCGCGGGAGACACGAGGCGTGCTGCCCGGCGCCTGCTGATCGAGGCCGGCGGCGCTGTGCGCACCACGCAGCAGACGCTGCGGATGCGCACCGCAGCGCGGGCCGCCGAGCGGCAAAAGCTCGCGCGGTCCCTGCGGGCACGGTACGAGGCCGGCGCCACGGTTCCGGAACTCGCCGAGGAGTGCAACTACTCCATCGCCACTGTCTACCGGCTCCTGCACCAAGCAGGCGCCCACATGCGGCCCCAGCACCACCACGGCCCGGCCCGCGACACGAGGAAACGGCCATGAGCGCCGCCGTCCTCGCAGGCATCCCCCGCAGTGCCGCTCGGCTCAACGACCCGCTCATGCACCATCCCGGCCTCGGCTGCGCGGCCCGAGCACCACCGCTCGGCCGCAGGCAGCCAGGCCCACAAGCAAGCGTCGATGCCGTCGGCAACTCCCCGCCAAGTCAACGCACCTTTCCAGTTTCAGGAGATCAAACACACGTGAACGAGAACACCCGTATCAAGACCCTGGCGGCGGCCACAGCCCACGCCTGGGACGCCTTCGTGATCGTTGTCGGCATGCTCAAGGGCGGCACCGGCAAGACCACCTCCGCCTGGTTCATCGCCCTGTACTACGCGGTCGTCCTGGGGCTCCCGACGCTGCTCCTGGACGCCGACGCGACCAGCCAGTCCGCCTATGACTGGTTCAAGGTCGCCCAGGCTGAGGGCTTCGAGATCCCGGAGAACCTGGTGGTCGAGCGGTACCCGTTCGACGACATCGCCGAGTACATCCGTGAGAAGCGTGCCGAGTTCGGCGCGATCGTGGTCGACGCCGGCGGCGGGAGCGCGAAGCTGTTCCACGAGGCTGTTACCGAGGCGAACCTGCTGCTCGTGCCGGTCGCCCCCACCAAGATCGAGCGCCGCAAGCTCGTGGCCACCTTCGACGAGGCCGAGCGCGCCGCCGCCCGCAACGAGCGCAACGTCACCGCCCACGTGGTGCTGGTCAAGGCCGACGACCGCACCAGCCTGCCCCGCACCGCGAAGGACAAGCTGCTGGGGCCCGCCGAGGGCGAGGGCATCGGCCCGGACCGCGACGAGCCGTTCCCGCTCGCCGAGACGACCATCCACTCGTGGGTGCACTACATGGAGGCCTTCGGAGAGATCCCCACCGAGCTGAGCGAGTACGCCGAGCTGATGAAGGAGCTGGCGGCATGAGCGAGCGTATGAAGCCCCCGGCCCGCCGCACGGGTCGCACCCTGGGCGGGGCCAAGACGACGACCCCGCCGCCCCCTCCCCCGGCCGCCGAGCTCACCCCCGAGCAATACGCCGCCGAGCAGGCTGCCGCGCGGGGCGATGGCCGTCCCGCTGCGGGTGAGGCGCAGGTTCAGCCCGCTCCTGCCGCCGTTCCCGCCGATACATCGGCGCACGACCGGACCGAGGCGGTGCCCGAAGTGGCGCAGACCTCAGCCCAGGCGACTTCCGATGCACCAAGCGGCCCGGCGCCGAAGCCGACTGCCAGTCAGCTGACTCACCCGGCCGTCAACGTGCCAGAGGCGGGGGCAGAGTCCGCTGGGATGCCGGTGGAGCGGCACATGCCGCCTGTGGTCCCGGCTCCCGAGCCTGCAGCACCTGCGGTCCAGGCCACGCAGCCAGCCGAACCTGTTGCGCAGCATGGTCCGCCTCCTGTCACGGCTGCTGGTGCGGCTCCGGCCGCCGAGGTGGCTATTCGCCCGACCGTTCCCCCGGTGGCAGGCGGTACGGCGTTCCCGGTGAGGACCGATGGTCCGGGGGCTCACCAGGAACAAGACACCCCATCACAGGAGGCGCCAGCGAGGGGACGCCGTACGCGCACGGCCCCGGCCGTCCCAAGAACGTTCCCGAGGTCACCGTCGTCCTCAACCAGCGCATCATCACTCGCGAGAGCCTCGACTCGTCGGTTCCCGCGGCGCTGAAGCTCAAAAAGCGGATCAAGCGCTTCGCACTCGACAACGAACTCGATCACCTGCCCATCGGCGACATCGTCTCCGTCGCGCTGGACGAGTGGCTCACCGCCCGCGGCTTCTGACGCGGCGTTCATCGCCGGGGCGGCCGCCGACCCGCAGAGCGGCCGCCCCTCCCGCCGACTATTCGAAAAGCCCGCTAGGCGGCTGGCTAGCCGCCTAGCGGGGTGATCGGAGCAATTTCGTGCCTGATCTCTCCTCCCACGTGCGCCAGTTGCGCAACCTGGCCGACGCACTCGAAGCCCAGTCGGAAGCGGCCGACGACCCGTTCGCCCCGCACCCGGACACCGTGGACGTCGTCAACAACCGGCGCACCAGGCGCGGACAACTGAATTACGCCGTACCTGACGTACTCCAACTTCAGCGGCGCATCCGTCGCTACCACGCCGATCACGGCATCCAGCACGGTGACATCGCTGCGCTCGCTCTCGACACCTGGCTCCGCGCCAAGGGCTATCCGCCCGACCTCAAGCCGCCCAGGGTCAACGCACCATGACCCGGCAATCCGACCAACTGTCGCTGGGTGCCCGCGTGTCGCAGGTGCGTGAGCCAGGCTGTGCAGGTGAACGACCCGCAAGCCCGGGCTGTCCAGCGCCCATCCGACTGCCCTCAGATCTGCACCAGTTGGTGGACCGACAAAGTGGTTGTTCATCCGCTTGGACGCGAGACACTTCGTCCGCTCGCCTGCTCAACCCTGGTCATGGTGGAGCGCGGCCAGCGAGCCGCTCTTCAAGCGGGTGGGTCCCATACTTGATCGAGGTTCGCAACGGTGCCACCGCAGGAACAGGCGTCCCTCCCACCTCCTGGTGAACGAGCCTGCCTTGCTGATGCGTCCTTCAGTCGATCACTGAGCGTTTTCGGCGTTGCCTCAGTGATCCGACGATGGACGCATGAGCAGCACGACACCCGTTGTGATCTATCCGCCCGCCGAAGTCAGCGGCAGGCGGGTGTGACTCGACGGAACGATCCTGGGGCAGGCCTTCAGTCCGGGACATCGCCTGCTGCAGGCAGAGGGCAGGGCTGATCGACTGGGACGAAACGAATGTCATCCGATCCGACCTGATCGATTGGCGCGGGGGCGGTCCGGATGCATGGGCCCACTGAAGTAACTTCGTACTCGATTTATGCTTGTCTATCGTACTCGATACATGCTCCACTGGTTCGCATGGCCAACATCCGGCTCACCAAGCCGACCATCGCCGTCCTGGAGGCACTGCTCGCCGCCACGGACGACAGCCCCGCCTGGGGGCTGAGTATCTGCCGCGACGCCGACCTCGGACCCGGCACCGTCTATCCCATCCTCGATCGGCTCGCCGAACGGGGATGGATCACCAGCCACGAAGAGGCCGGACCCCACCCTGGCCGGCCCGCCCGCCGATACTACGAACTCACCGGCGCCGGGCGGCAACAGTCGACGCAGGCCCTCGAAGCACGCAGGGCCCGCCGGTTCGGGCTCGGAATGGCGGGAGGTGCCGCGTGACGGTACACCTCGAACCATGGCCTCAGCGGCGAGTCACGATTCCAGAGGACCGCCTCATACATCACTTCAATGTTCGGTATAGCGCTCTCGCTAGCGCCGAACTCCTATCCCTGCCTCCCTCCAATAGACGCGAAATGGAAAGCGCCATTTCAGAGCTTGCGGAACTGGCCGACCAAGGCGCCGTTTTGGAAAGTAAGCAGAACCCGCAACTGTCGGAACACTCTCCCGGCTTATTCTCACTCATCACTCGCTCGCACACAGCTTTGCTTCGCTTCCACTTCCAGGGAGTCATCACATCTGATGGAAAAATTCCCCTAAGTCGCGGCTTTAGCATCTACCGTGTCGTCACAGCTGGTCAGGAGCTGAACGCGCTTCAGCAGTTACTCAGCATCGAGGAGCGCGTCCGGAACGATTCGACTCCCGCTGCCCGCCGGACAGCCAACCTTGCGGCGCACGTCGCAGGGCGGCGGCGAAGCCAACTGCACAACGAATGGACCGCTATCCTCGCAGGGGCGCCGGAGGACGGCATCACCTTCTCCCCTCAGCGTCAGATTTTGCTGGCATTCGGATTCCTCGCTGCCGCAGTGCGGATGCGCGCCCGAGACGCTGTCCGCCCTGCCTGGCGCCCCGTCGACTGGCTGCTGCGTGCCCCGTCACGCACTAACGCTTTCATCACAACGGCCGTCGGCACACAGGCGGTGTACATCGTCGGCGATGGCGGACTCGGGGCGTTGGCAACAGAGATCTGGGAACCGTGCGGCATCGCGGGTGCCAGCCTGTACGCCCTGTCGCGATGGCTGCGCCGGATACGAGGCATTGAACTCGCTACGGTGGAGCGCGAGTCAGCTGACGAATAGCACTCTGCGGGCCAATCCCCAAGTCAGACTGCAGGGCTCAAGTCGCCTGAGGGCAACAAGGGATGGGTATGAGACGAAGGTACCGACACAGGGCGCAGCCGAGAGAATACCGAGGTAGGTTTACTACGCGGTCGTCCTCGGCATCCCGACGCTGCTGCTGGATGCCGACGCCACCAGTCAGTCCGCCTACGACTGGTTCAAGGTCGCCCAGGCCGCCGGCTTCGAGATCCCCGAGAACCTGGTCGTCGAGCGGTACCCGTTCGACGACATCGCCGAGTACATCCGCTCCAAGCGCGCCGAGTTCGGCGCGATCGTGGTCGATGCCGGCGGCGGCAGCGCCCGCATCTTCCACGAGGCTGTTTGGGCGCAACTCGACCTCGTTCGCCTACGGGATGGTCCCGGTCACCCCGGCGGCAGTTCGAACCGCAGACGCATGGCCGTGCCGACGAGGCGGTAGCCGGCGAGACCGGGGGCGCTGAACGGGTTGGGGAGAGGGGTGATGCGTCGGTGGGTGCCGTCGAGGACGTGGGAGACGTAGACGATGGTGTACGTCTCATCCGGGCGAAGGCGACTTGCTCGTTCTACTTCGGATTCGCCGAGTTCGAACTCGCCCCTGTCCCCGGTCGAGGCCTTCACCTCGTACAGGAGGGTGCGATCCCCGTCGTAGATGAGGAAGTCGTAGCCGAGGCTGTCGTCGCCCGAGCCGTCGGCGAAGACGTATTGGCGTAGCCCGGACTTCCAGGATTCCTCGCGGGGGACGCCGTACTGCCGCTCCAACCAAGCGGCCACTGCCACCTCTCCTGCGAGTCCGACGGCCCTGTCCTTCTGCGGGTCCCGGGGGACGGCCCGGTATCCCCCGCCGCGACCGGCGACCGCGGAGGTGGTTCGTTGTCTCGGGAGTGCAGGTGCCGACGGTGTGCCGGGATGCGGGGAGGCGGCGAGTTGGTCGGGGGTGAGGTCGGCGGCGATCTGCCGTGCGAGATCACGCAGGTTGTCCGGGCCGATCGGGAGCGCGCGGCCGTTGAGGAGGAGCGATGGACCCGGGGTGGGCCGGAGAGGGGTGCTGCCGCTGGGTTGGACCGGTCTGAGGGGTGGGGGGTCGTTGAGGCCCAGGTCGGCCGCCCGGTCCGTGGCGGGCATGCCCTCGGGCCAGTGACCATGGGTCTGGAGCCAAGCGATCAGCGTACGGACGCCGATCGGCTCGAAGTCGAGCCGGCCCTCGGCGTCCATCGCCGACGCGACCTCAGTGGCCGACGGCAGCGAGGGACCTTCGTGGCCCTGACGGTTGAGCCATGCCTCCATCCTTGCGCGCAGGCGGGGAAGGAGCGTGTGGACGGTGTCGACGCACCCCTCGTGGACCTCGGCCACCGGACGCGGCGAGTGCTGCCGGGCTGGCGTCGGAGGCAGGTGGGTGGCGGCCCATGCCTCGGCCTGGGCGTCGAGCAGGTCGGTGGTGAGATCCCAGTGGGCGAGTCCCCACTGGGGGTCCGGCTCCAGTCCGGGGAACGAGCGGAGCCGTACGTACTCTGTGAGGGGGCTGCCCGCCTTGTGGGTCGTCACGTACGCGTCACGAACTCTGTCGGCCAGTCGGGCCCGGTTCTGCTGCAACCAGGCCTGGAACTGCCGTTGGTGGGTCTCCGAGTTGTCGACCGTCGGCAGGCCCAGTGCCTGCCAGGCCCTGTTGGCCTCGACCAGGGGCACACCCAGGGCGGACAGCTTCCGCTGCCAGTCATTCTCGTCCACGAGCGCTAGAAGGTGGTCGGCGCGGTCGAGATCGAGTCGCGCCACGAGCCAGTCGTGGAGTTCTTCGCGGTCGTGCAGGTCCTCCTGTCCGCGCCGCAGTTCGTCGGCGAGGTCGGGGGCGACGCAGGCGAGCAGGGGGACGAGACGGGCGCTGCCGGAGCGGATAGAGGCACGGTCGGCGAGGACGGCCTCCAGCCGCTGCGGTGAGATGCCGACCACGGCGGCGATGTCCGAGTCGATGACGTCCGTGACGGAACGGTCACGGCGCTCCAGTTCGATGAGTGCCAGCCGTACCGACGTGGCCAGATACGGGGCGCCGATCAGGGTACTCAGGGCGGTGGAGGCGGTCTGGAGCACGTGCCAGTCGGAGGACGGCTGCGCGCACACGACAACGAGGCAGGGTTCCTCCGGATCGTCGTGCAGGAGGGAGCGGTCGGCGCCGGGGCCTTCGAGGGTGTGTCCGGCTATGTGTGTGACGGTGGTGCGGGCGGACACGGCACCGCAGGTCTCCAGCCGTCGTCTTACATGGGGTGCGGTGGGTGCGTCGGGGCGGGAAGACCGGTCGTCGTCGAATTCCACCAGCGCGGCCAGGAGGGTGTGCAGCCAGGGTCCGGCCATGGTGAGCAGCGGAGTGCGAGGTGCGTCGGCGATCGGCAGCAGATCCACGCGGATGTCGATCTCCGCCTCGCTCGTCCCGCGGACCGGGTGGCGTCCCTGTGCCACCAGGTGGGCGTGAATACGTCGGCCCAGAGCCCGGTCGTCGACGGGGAGGACAGGCACAGGCACCTGGTCGAGCAGTCTGCGGTTCTGAGTTCCCGCCACATCGGGCACGTAGACCGGTTCGGCTTCACATTCGGCCGGGAGGACGTCCAGCATCCCGGCCCTGCTCACGAGGAGTTCGGGCAGGTGTTCGGCGTGCCAGCCTGGGCCGGTCTGGTGCGGGGGCAGCCAATCGGCCCAGGCCTGTTCGTAGGCCCTGCACAGAAGGTGTCCGAGGCGACCCTGCCTAAGCCGGGGCATGCGGCGCAGCAGGGTGGGCAGGTGGCGCAGCCGGTCACCGGCGGTCTCCGGGCCGTCCCAGCGGCGTACTCCGAGGAGGCGCAGGCGCCTGAGGACGCGGTCCGACTGTCGTCTGCGCAGCGCAGCGGAGGCAACGGTGAGGAAGGCGGGCGGTGCCTCCGCCGCGGCCCACCACCACGCCAGGCCGGCCGTGGTGAAATCGGGGGCGTCCTCGTCGTCGCCCGTCTGGGGAATCCATGGCACTCGGCTCAGGAAGGCTGCCAGCGGGGTGGGCCACGGTGTGCCCTGCCGGTCCGAGCCGCCCGCGAAGCGCAGCTCAAGGGCGTCGGCGGGCCAGGTGTCCAGACCGTGGACGATCAGTTCGGCGTAGAGTCGGCGGCTCTCCTCGTCGAATGCGGTGTACTCCCGCTGGCCGGGGAGCATGGCCACTCTCTTGCGGGTCGGGCGGTACTCGACAGTCAGGTAGAGGTCGTCGCGGCGCTTGGGCCAGCGCTCGGCGGTCGACCGCCATTGGGCCCGCTCGTCCTGGCTCAGGCTCAGTGCCCACAGTCCGGGAAAGACGGAGGGGTGGTTGAGATACTGACCCTTCACCGCCTGTGACGTTGCCACGTAGGTCGGTAGCAGGCCGTGGCGGACACCCTGCTGTTCGAGGAAGCGCCGCAGGGTCTGTGCGTCGGTCCGGGTGCCGGCGCAGACGCCCTCAGCAGGACGGACAACCCGGTCGGTGGCGGCGGCCAGAGCACGGGAAACTCCCACGGTACGGTCGAGAAAGCGGGTCAGCGTCCGGTCGATCCCGCTGTGTCCCCCTGTCCAGCCGTCGCCGAACATGGCCTCCGCCGCGGGCACCCAGCCCTTGCGGCCCGGCACCAGCAACCCTTTGATCACAGGCCCCTTGCCGTGCCCATCCAGGGAGGACGCCCACAGAGCGCAGGCGAACAGAAGGTGCTCGCGCAGGGCCTCGTCGTCCTCACGGTCCTTGCGCATGGCTTCGCCCAGCACGTCCAGGAGGGCTTGCGGACTGTAGTCGCGTACCAGCCCCTGTTCCTCCAGCCAGGTGCGGCCGCGGGAGCGCCGGCTCGTCCTCCGTCCCGTCCAGGCGATCTCCGCGTGGACGAAGGAGATGCTGTTCGCGAGTCCAGGCGGAAGATCGGGCAGCACTGCGGACGGACCGTCCGAGCGGCGGAAGAACAGCCCGGGATCGCCAGCCGGAGCCAGCTTCCCATCGGTCGTGAGGACGATCTTCCTGCCCTTCAGCTCCTCGCCGGTGCGGGCGAAGCAGACCGAGAGGTCGTAGTAATAGTCCGCCCACTTCCCCGCATCGAACTCCCTCTGGGCGAGGGCCGATGCGACGCTCTCCGCCCAGCGGGCGAGCACGGAGGCAGGCGGGAGGAGCCCCAGTCCACGCGCCGTACCCAGCGCAACCAGCCGCTCGGCGCGCAGGGGGTGGAGCTGAGGGTCGATCACCTGCCAAACCCCGGCGGCGGCCACGGCCTGCGGTGTGAACACGCGGGCCTGGTCGGGGCCGTGCCACAGGTAGCCATGGCGGTACGAGGTGCGGGCCCCCGTGGGGTGCAATACCGGCATGAACGGGAGGTCGTCGAACTCACGGTCCTGTGCCTTGAAGGCCAGCTCCAGGCGCCGAGCCTGGTCGTGCTCCCAGCACATCAGGTCGACCAGAGCACCTGCGGGCAGGGCGACGTGTCCCTCGTCGACCAGCACGGCCGCCTGTGCGCAGGCCTCGGCCACGGTGTCGAGCAGCAGGTCGTTCCACTGCGTGGACTCCGCCATGGTGCGTCGGCTCACGTCCGTGTGGAAAGGAGCGTTGAGGAACCCGCGCACCGGGCAGGTCGGCTGTGCCCCCATGGGCAGGAAGGTATAGAGCCTGCCGCGCTCCAGCGGCTCGCCCGCGGGCACTGCCACGCTGACCACAGCCGAGTCACCCAGCGCCTGCCAGCCGTCCGTCAGCGGTCCTGATTCGCGGCCTACGGCAATGGCCTCGTGCGCGCGTTCACGGTGCACGGCGGCCGTCACCATGATCAGGCGCATGCGGCGGCGCAGGGTGATCTGCTGAATCTTCAGGCCGGGAGCGGTGAAGAGAGGGTCTACCTTGCGTGTGTAGACGCTGGGGCGCCCAAGGCCACCCACCCGGTGTGTCACGCTCACTTTGCCAAGACGGTCCAGGAAGAGTTCGAACGGCGCCCCGTCATCTGTCAGTTCACGCAGCTGGCGTGACGCTTCCTGCCTCGCGTCGGCGTTCCGGAGCGGGAGTCGGACCACGGTCACCAGTCCCCGTCTGCGGAAGGGCACCACCGCGGCCGGGACATCGTCCACCGGCACCGGGACCTTCAACGACGAGAGATTTGCGCGCAGTTGGCCAGCGGCCTCCGGGCGGCCGGGCGCGGCCTGGTCCGCCAGCCATTCGAAGTCGTCATCCCGGGCGAAGCGGAAACAGAACCCGTCGAAGGCCTTGGAGGTGGATCCCACGACGCTGTACAACTCGGGGGCGGAGCTGAGTTGCAGGACGCTCTTGAATCCGACGCCCTTGTGGCCGATGCCCTCGTCGGGGCGCTTACTCGACAGGCCAATGCTGCACAGCGCCTCGAAGTTCTTGTACCCGAGGGGCCTGCCGCCGTTCGCCACGTACAGAACGCCGTGCTCGCCCTCGTCCTCATCGAGCACGATCTCGACGCGACCCCCGCCGTCCCGGGCGGGGTGCGCGTCATGTGCGTTCTGGAGCAGTTCGACGAGCACGCGCCCCTTGTACTCGGGCGAGAGCATCCGCTCGGTGATCTCCTTGATTTCGAGAGCGGCGCGACGTCCGCGCTTCAGGTCGGCGAGACATCCCTCGGCCTCCATGACCGCCGTCGCTACAACCCGCTTACGCCTCGCCGAGCCGCCGGAGCCCGTGGACCGCCTCGCTCGCCTCTGTCCGTCGGTCACCGTTCCCCCTGGATCCCCCTGAAAGTACTGATGCCGACGATAGGGGTGACGACTGACATTCGGATGCACAACCCGAGGCACCGTGGTCGGCGAGGGCTCATCACCCCGTCGACCGGTACGGACCGCCCTCGAAGACATTCTCCTCCGCCCGATCGGCAAAGGCATCGTTCCATCCTCAAACACGTCCCGCCGAGCACTCGAATCGCCTCCCACTACGCCTACTACGCGTAGAGGTAAGAGCGCCTTCTATCGCCTTGCGGTCTTGGCGACGTCTCCGCAGTGCCCCGGTGAGGGCCCAGTCTCACTAAGGGCTGGAGGCAGGTCACCCGGCATATGGGGTGCGATGGCCGACTCATGGGTGTATATCGGTTGAATCCCTGCTGACGCGTTGTAAGGGGCGCGGTGGTTGGGTGAGGGCACTGGGGCGACTGGGCTGCCAGTCCGGACTGGTGAGGAACAGGAGCACGTGTGCACGTCGTGACCACCAAAGTGTGGGCCCAGCAGATCGTCTTCGGTCGCAATGTGGTGCGCCAACTACTGGTGCCCTCGGGCACTTTGGATGTGGTGGAGGCAGCCACCGGGCTGGAGGTAGCCAGCGTCCAGGGCAGGTGGCCTGCGATACGAGCCGGAGGCGGGGAGCCTGTGCAGCTGACGGCCGTCATACCCACCGTCAGAACGGGCGTGCGGGTGGGGTGGATTGGCGACACGGTACTTCGCTCGCCGCAGACGGTATTGGCCTCGTTTGTTGACGGCATCGGGTTCCGCGACCACGCCGAACCGCACGCCCTGCGACGTCCCCAGATCGGTGCCCTGCACTCGGTGATCGGCTACTGGGCCTCCGGGGTGACGGCTCCGGGAATCGTGGTGATGCCCACCGGAACGGGCAAAACGGAGACGATGCTCGCACTGCTTGTGGCCGCCCGTCCTGAGCGTCTGCTGGTGCTGGTGCCGACTGCGGCGCTGCGTGATCAAATTGCGGCGAAGTTCGAGTCACTCGGCATCCTGCACACGCACCAGATTGTCACTCCGAGCGTGATGCGCCCCGTGGTGGGAAAACTCCAGCACGGCTTCCACGACGCCTCCAACGCTGCAGCGTTCGCCTCTGCCTGCAACGTGGTGGTCGCAACCCCGCATGCACTTCAGGCCTGCGAGCCGGGGGCTCGCAACGCCCTGCTGGCCGCGTTCAGTCACCTGGTGGTCGATGAGGCCCACCACGCACCGGCGCCCAGCTGGTCACGCATTGTCGACGCCTTCGCCGATCGGCGTGTCCTGCTGTTCACCGCCACCCCGTTCAGAGAGGACGGGCGGCCCGTGCCCGGGCGGACGATCTTTCGGTTCCCGCTACGGGAGGCCCAACGGGACGGGTACTTCACCCCCATCAACTACCGGGCCGTGCTAAGTCTGGAGGACACTGACCGAGAGCTCTCGAAGCTGGCGGTAGGACAGCTGCGCGAGGACCGGGCTGCGGGGCTGGATCACATCGTGATGGTGAGGGCGAGGAGCATCGCGCGGGCCAAGGAACTCGGCGAGCTCTATCAGGCACTCGCGCCGGACCTGAATCCGACGGTTCTGCACGAGAGGGTGGCGGCCAGAGCGCGGCGTGCGGCGTTGGCCGCTCTGGCAGATCGGTCGTGCCGGATCGTGGTCTGCGTCGACATGCTCGGTGAGGGCTTCGACTTGCCGGCCCTGAAGATCGCCGCACTGCACGACGTGAAGAAGAGCCTGAGCCCGATGATCCAGTTTATTGGGCGGTTCACCCGGTCCACTTCCGCGGGCTCGACGATCGGAACGGCCTCGGTGTTCGTAGCCCGTGATCCGTCGGTGGCGCTGTCGCCGCTGCGTGAACTGCTGCGCGAGGATGCTGACTGGGACACGATCCTGCATGACATCACCGAACGGGCCACGGCGAGCATGGAGGAGATCAGCGGCTTCGAGGCGTCCTTCACCGATGCCCCGGAAGAGGTGTCGGTCGCGGTGCTGGAACCCAAGATGAGCGCCATCGCTCACAGAGCTCCTGGCCATGCTTGGACTCCCGAACGGGCGTTGGAGGTCTACGGCGACGATCGGGTCCTGGACAGCACCATCGCGGTCAACACGGCTTCCACCGTTGCCTGGTTCGTGGTGGAGAACCGCAGCGAAGTGCGCTGGGGAGCCCCTCAGGCCCTGGAGCAGGTCACCTACGAGCTGATCGTCATGTACTTCAGCCGTGACCGAGGCCTGCTCTACATCCATGGCTCGAACAACACCGGCGACTACCGGGAACTCGCCCAAGCCGTCCTGGGCATGGACTCCCGACCGGTCACCGGTATGCCGACCTTCAGGGTGCTGGGTCACATGGAGCGCCTGATCCCCACCAACGTGGGCCTGCTGGATTCACGGGACCACTTCAACCGGTTCTCCATGCATGTGGGTAGCGACGTCTACGAGGCGCTGACCACCGCCGACCGGCAGGGCAAGAGCCAGACCCACATTGCCGCCTCCGGATTCCGCAACGGGGAGAAGACCACCATCAGCGCCGCACTGTCGGGACGGTTCTGGTCGATGCAGACCGCCCCCAACCTCAAAGCCTGGACCGACTGGTGTGACGAGCAGGGGGCCAAGCTCACCGACTCCAGCATCGACCTGGCCACCGTCATGGACGGGTTCATCTTCCCCGAGGACCTCACCGAACGCCCCGAGGGTGTACTCATCGCGGCCGAATGGCCCTGGCCGCTGTTCACCGGCAACGGACCCGGCCCGCAGATCTCCCACGCCGGCACCGCCTACTCCGCCATCGACGTCGCTCTGGAAGTGGCAGACCACTCCCCTACCGGCCCCTTCCGGATCCGTCTGACCACTCCTGCCTGGCAGATCGCCTACGGTGCCGACTTCACCGACACCGGTCTGACCTACGCCCCCGGCGAGTTGGACGGGCGTGTCCGCTCCGGAATCCACGAGTATTCGCTTGAGGAATGGATCAATCGGAACAAGCCCACTCTGTTCCTGGCGGGCGACAAGATGATCACCGCCGAGGACCGGCTGCTCGCCCCTCGCAAAGATCTCGATCCCTTCGACCGCAGACGATTGACCGTCCTGAGCTGGGCCGGGGTGGACATCCAGAAGGAGTCTCAGACTGCCACGCGCGAACCTGACTCCATCCAGGCCTACATATCCGCCCACCTGCAGCAGTCGCAGGAGTTCGACGTCCTTATCGACGACGACCGCGCTCGCGAGGCAGCCGACCTGGTCGGAATGAAGATCGACGGTGACGAACTCGTCGTCGCCCTGGTCCACTGCAAGTACTCCTCAGAACCAACCCCTGGCGGCCGGGTGGCCGACCTGTATGAACTGTGCGGCCAGGCCGTCCGTGGCGCGAAGTGGCGGCAGAACCACCTGGGCCCGCTCCTGAACCATCTGGACCGACGCGCCAGAAGCTTCCGGGCCCGCACCGGCGTCTCGCCCTTCGAGGTCGGCAGTATCGAGGAGCTCTACCGGATCCGTGAACTCGCCCCGCAGTTGCGTCCTCGCGTCCACACCGTGCTCGCCCAGCCCGGGCTGTCCGCATCTGCGTGCACCGCGGAACACCTGCGGCTACTGGCCGGCGCCGATACGTACGTCCACGCCCTCACCCGGGGCACGTTCACCGTGTACTGCAGCACCTGAACGCATTCGACGAGCCGACACCCGTGCCGCATCCGCACCAGCGTGACCGGGACCGGCCCGTACGCCTGCACATCAACAACGTCGGCGGCGACACCGCCTACCACATAGAGCCCGGCGGCCACACGATCCTCGGATTGTCACCTCGTACCATCAGTGGCAGATTTACCGGATTCTTCCTGGGCGATGTGATTGACGAGTTGCCCCGGTTCTACATCGAGCCCTGCAGCGATGTCCAAGAGCGTCAGAACGCTGGGACTACGCTGTCCGTGCTCGATATAGATGAGGCCGCGGAAGCTCAGCCCGCTGCGTTCTGCGAGATCTTCCAGGCTGTATTCCCGCTCCTCTCTGAGGCGACGGATCTGCATACCCAGAGACAGGAGTCGTGGGTCCGGTGACGGTTCACGTGCTGGCACACAGCGACTCGACCGTCACACCTTTGCATGCACCATGAACAGCTGTGCATAACTACTGGTTGTAGCGGACAGCATCGCCCTGGCGGGCGGAGACAAGCCGACGCGCACGTCGCCAAGCCAGTGAGAAGGGGGCGGCGACAGGTCCAGCACGCAACTCCGTTTTTCAGGGCAGGCACATGAGCCAACCAATCGAGCCGTTCGATCGCTGGCACAAGAAATATCCAAAACCAGAGCGCGGTGACGTACCGTGCCGATGTGGCGCACCACGGCAGCCTCTGTACCCGTCTGCGGATCACGGCCGAGGGCATCGCTGGCAGGCCCGGTACACCGACTGCTCAGGAAAAGAGAAACGACCAGCGTTTGCCACCTGGCAGGAAGCCCGCGACTGCCTGGACAAGGTGCTCACGGAAGCCGAAAGGAAGACATCGCGCGTCAGCAATCCAGGCAGCCTGCAAGTTGCATACTTCGCAACCGAGATGATGAACAGGAGGCGCAAGCGGAAGAAGAATGCCAACACCTGCGACACCTACGAAAGCCATCTCCGCAACCACATCCTGCCTTTCGCCGGCCACCGCACCGCAGACAGCCTGCGCCGCCCCGATTCCATGGCCTTCGTCGACTACCTCCTCGACAAGCAAGGCATCGACTCGGCCTGTACCGTCGTCCAGATCTTCAAGACCTGGCGCATCCTCGTGCATTACATGCTGGACGAGGACGTCCCGCTCCCTCCCAACATCGTGGCGCGGATCGAACTCCCGGACGTTATCCCCCGCATCAAGGTCGCACTGTCTCCTGGGCAGGTCGCCGCGGTCGCAGGGGCGATGCGGAAGGTCGCGCCGCGCTATGAGGTCCTGATCTGGCTCGGGGCCTGCGCCGGGCTGCGCCAGGGCGAGGCCTTTGGGCTGAAGCGAAGTCAGGTGGCCTGGCAACACGACCTGCTTCACATTGAAGAGCAACGGCAGCGAGGCAGGGCCGTCCGCCTCAAGACCAAGGCCAGTTACGCGACCTTGCCGGTGGATCGCTTCCTGATCGAGCGGCTGATGCATCACATGTCACGGTTCTCCGAGCCGGAGCCCGTCTCGCCAGGCGCCGAACGCCGCCGCCGGGCACGAGGCTACGTCGAGCCGCCGGACGAGGGCCTGATCGTCACGAACCGTTATGGCCGGCCCGTACTGATCAGCGACTTCCATCAGAAATGGCGAAAGGCAGTGAAGCAAGCCGGGCTTCCGGACAGGACCCGCTTCCACGACCTCAAGCACTTCTACACCAGCACGCTCGGCGGCTCCGGCAGGCACGATCCGAAGACCGTGCAGGCACTCTCCCGGCACGCCAAGTTCTCCGAGACCTGGGACACTTACGCCCACCCGCCCCTCGCCGTCGAGGAGGTCACGGTCACCGTATTCGGAACCGTGTTCTCACACATCGACACACCGGCAGGCGCACTACGGAATGGGGCAACACTTGCAGCTCGGGCCTCGGACACGCCTTTCCCAAAACCTTTCCGGCGTGGGCAACTCCGAGCTTGACAGCATGCCGAAAGGGAGCGGTATGGAGATGTGGCTCAGACAACTCCGGTGATCTTGAATGCAGCCCAGAACAGCGGGTTTTCGGCGACCTGTTGGTCAAGGTGGCTTCGCCAATCCGGAAGCATCGCGTCGATTGCTGATTCGGCGGCGCACACCGGACCTGCCTCCGAGGACACTCGCCACCGGTGTTCACGTAGGTAGCGGATGGTGTCGCCGTAAGCGGTGTGGGAGTCCGCGCCGACGCCGAGGTGTGCGTGAAGCACAGCGGAGAACACGACACCTTGCAGGTCAGTGATGTCCCACAGAGTGGAGATCACCGCTCTTGCGCCGCGGGCAAGAAACGCGGACTCGATGCTGCGCAGAGTCTGCACAGTACGACCGGTGCCTTCGTGCGTGCCCGTTCTGCAAGCGTTCAGGATGACCAGGTCGACACTGGAGAAGGCCCCGTCTGCGAGGACCCCGCTGGAAGTGAGCATGGCCGTCCCCAGTGAACCGCCGTGCAGAGCGAGTCCTGCAGCCCAGCGATTCGGATGTGTGAGGCCGTGTGCCGCGACGTGGACGATCCGGGCCATGGGCATCATGTACAGAGCGCGGTCCGGGGTCGCCTCCTCCTGCATGAGAACTTCCACGCTGTCGTGGAGACCGGCGATCACGTCGGCTTCGCACAGTGGCCCGCTGATCAGCTCGATGCCGGGGAGGTGACCACCGCCGTGTGCCACCACCAACACCTCGATCACGGCCCCATGCCGCTGGGAACTCTCGATGGCGGACACGAGTCGAGCCGTAGGGGCGTAGACCACCTGCTCGAAAGCATCGGTCAAGCTTGAGGTGCGAGCGCTGTCAAGCGGAGCTGCGTGGAGAGGCAGTAGCTCCAGCGGAGCCGTGGGGCTGAGCACCAACCGACGGACTTCATGGGGCGAAACCGTCTCGATGACGGCTTGTGCCAGCCCACCGCACTCGGCGACCAACTGCTCCAGGTAGTCGTACCACACGCGTCGAGGGTGATCCGGTGCTTGCCGTGTCCATTCATCAACCGCGATGGCCAGAGGTCCGAGGGGGAACTCCTCGCACGTGACCAGATCGAAGTGCGAGCGGCCCGCACGGGTCCGGCACACCGCGAGCTGAAGTGTGCCGTACCGGTTGATGAGGTGGACGAACGCCGTTTGTTCATCCACCAAGGGCTTGCCGGAATGGCCACTCGGCCTCGCAATGCCGTTCCCTCGCCCCGTGGCGGCCCGAAGGAGTTCCAGAGCGCGCTGCCTGCTCTCGACAGCGGCCTTCAACTCAGCGCCCACCTCCAATGAACTTTCCTCGTCGAGCAGACCGGTGGCATGTCGAGCCCGTACCCGGGCGAGGTGACGTGCGGCTGTCATGAAAGATTGGTAATCAGCACCGTCGGACTCCAGGGCGAGCTCGTCATGAATGTCCTCGCCCTTCGCCGTTTCGCAGATCTGGAAGGCGACCTCTGCGGCCTGATCGTGGCCCTCAAAGGCGATCCTTTGCCTTATCGTCTGCGTCTCGTCCCCAACCAGCCGGCGGAGCGCCGCGATCGCGGCTTCCTTGGCCCTGGCGCGCACCTCTTCCGGCAGACCGAGGCGGATGCTGCCCACGGCCCTGAGCTCACCGTCGCCGACAAGCCGGACGATGCTGAGGCGGGCATAACCAACGGTCGCAAGATGCAGCAGTTCCCAAGCGTGCTCCACCCAGGAGAGGGAGTAGGTGTACGGAGCCCGGAACGGAGGGTCGGGGTCGGCCGGAAGCGTGGGGAACTCGAACCACAGCCTCAGACCGCCACCGTAGTCCTCGACTCCGATGCCATACCGTGTTGGCGGCTCCATCAACTCCCGCACGGCCGCCATATGCGTGTCCGTCTCCACTGTGGCCAGCCAGACGGGGTGAGGACCTGCCTGTCTGTGGAGGAAGCGGGTTCCGCACGTAATGATTTCCTCGGACATCCAGTCGGGCACCGAGGAGTTCCGGGCGACGGAATCCGGCTGCCACAACAAAGCGTCATCTGGAATCAGTTCGGCTCGATGCATGCCTCGGCCCGCCCGAAGGCACTCCTCTCCGTACCGTTCATCCTCCGTCGTGGGCACGACCAGCTTGAGCTCATGTGCTGTGAGGAGAGACAACAGCTGACCCATCTGGGCATCCCACGCGTCGAGGTCCTTGCGTAAACCCGTCAAGAGTTCTGGTGAGAGGTCCCTGACGCGATGCAGGGTGTCTTCCAGATCGACGCGTTGGTGCCAGCGCTTCAGGACCTCCGTGAGGTCCGGCCTGTCAGCCAGCCCCGGCCTTGTGCTCAGAAAAGCATCAGGGAGGGTGATCTTCATCAAGCCTCTGGTGACGAGGTACTGCGCGCACGCCTTCGCCGTTCCGGTGGCGGACTCGTGCAGGAGATCCGGGGGCAGGAAGGCGAAGGGATCCTCAGCGTTGTCCAGGACGGTGTCGACAAGCCTGTCGTCCTCAAGGCACCAGACCGCCGTGAGTGCGTCGCGGACCTTCTCCGGCGAGTGTGTCGACAGCTGGCGTCCCGCCCACAACTCGATCAGCACTGCATGGAGTCCGCCCACGTCCCACCACCGTTCCCACGGCACGCCATCACTGCGAACCGTGTGCAGGACAGGCATGACGAGGTCACGGGCCACCACCGATCCGGGTACCTCTGGGAGGACGAGGCCGGCTGATCGGAGCCGATCACCGATGGTCTGCGGAGATCTGCATCCGATGTCGTCCGCGGCGATGCGGGTCAGCACGGTGGCAAGCGCCAGTTGGTCATCCGCGACCCATGAAGGGAACATGCCGGAACGACATGTCTCGGGTCTGAGTTTGTGGCAGACCCGCGCTGCGAGGCCGTCGGCCCATATGGTGCGCATGCGAAGCAGATGGTCCCGCATCAGTCGTCCCGGTCTCCCCGACAGTGAGCAATCGCCACGCCAGTATGTCTGGGGTACCCGCAAGTCATCGCGGGATCAGGGGACATCAGGCCATCAGGTCGCGAGGATCCTGCACCCGCAGTTCAGAAGGGCATAAGACGATGCCGCACGCGCCCACCACGGTCACCCAGGTCGTGATCGTTCTTCTTCTGGTACTCCCCGGCGTGACCTACCAGTTCGTCCGCGAACGCGCCCGTGGTCCGGTCCCGGGCCACAGAGACCTCGGAGAGCGCATACTCCGAGCCGTGACGGCGGGTATCGCTCTCGACACCCTTTACGTCCTGCTCGCGGGCCCGTGGTTGGTGCACCTCGTCTACGACCGTCGCCGGGGCTGGCTGACCGGCGCGGCCGACAACCCTCGCATCGCCGCGCTGACAGCGACAACCCTGTTGATCGTGGTGCCGGCCGCTGCCGCCGGGCTCACCTCATGGCTGGGCTCGCGAGGAAGTCGGTCCACCTACGACCCGATCCCCACAGCATGGGACAAGGTCTTCCAGCGTCGGAGCCATTGTCTGGTACGTGCCCGGCTGAAGAGCGGTCACTGGGTGGGTGGGTATTACGGGGAGAAGTCCTATACCTCCGGCTACCCGGAAGCCGCAGACCTGTATCTGCAGACCACATGGGCCGTGTCCGGCGCCGGATCGTTCGAACGTCCGCTGCCGCATTCCGGCGGGATCTATATTCGGATGAATGATGTGGAGTTCCTCGACTTCGTCGAGGTACCTCCTGGGGCTGAAGAGGGAGACACGGCAGGTGACCGAGACACGACCGCAGTTGGACCCCAACGGGAAGAGGGGGTACCGGCCCGTCGGCAGCCGGCCCGAGCCGACGCAGGCTCCGCCGACGCCGCCCCCAGTCGCTGAGCCGGACACCGGCGTCGGCACCGGCACGGCCGACGAAGAGTGACGCGAGGCGTCCGCCCTGCGGAACGGTCACACCTTCACCCCGGCCCGGATCAGGGTTCGCCGGCGTCACCCGAGCTGAGCGGCATGCCCTTCCCCCAGGGCGTGGGCTAGCTTGGCAGGGGCTGCCTGCCCCGGTTCGACCGTGCTGAAAGTGAGGCCTCACGTGCACATCGCCCCCCTCGGTCCCGACGATCCCGCCGAGCTGGGCGGATACGAGCTGCTCGGCCGGATCGGGCAGGGCGGCATGGGCCAGGTGTACCTGGGCGAGTCACCCGGCGGGGAACCGGCCGCCGTCAAGGTGATCAAGCCGTCCCTGGTCGACTCCGAGACGCGGACCAGGTTCGCGCAGGAAGTGGAGATCCTCAAGACGATCTGGGGTGCCAGGATCGCCGCCCTCCTGGACGCCGACCCGGAGGCGGAGCGGCCGTGGCTGGCGACCGAGTACGTCGAGGGTCTCGATCTGAGCCGTCACGTGGCCGCCCACGGTCCGCTGCCCGCGCTGCTGACGGCGGCGCTGGGTGCGACGCTGGCCGAGGCGCTGGCCACGGTGCACCGACAGGGTCTGCTCCACCGCGATCTGAAGCCGGCCAACGTGCTCCTCGGGCCGAATGGACCGAAGGTGATCGACTTCGGGCTCGCGGTGTTCGCGGAGTCCAGTGTGTCGCTGACCGCGCCGCACACGGTCGTCGGCACGCCCTCGTGCATGCCGCCCGAGCAGGCGAACGGTGAGAAGCCCCTGACCCCCGCGGTCGACGTGTATGCGCTGGGCGCCGTCCTGCTGTTCGCCGCCTCGGGCCATCCGCCCTACCGGGCCGACAACATCAACCTGCTGTTCCACCACGTCGTCGACCCCGCGTTCGCACCAGATCTGTCCGGAGCCCCGGACGAGCTCGTGCCGCTGCTCACCGCCATGCTGGCCCACCGCCCGCAGGACCGGCCGGATCTCGCCGAGGTCGTAAGGCGCTGCCGCGCGCTGATCGAGGCACAGGGGCTGAAGGTCGCCCAGGCACGCCGCAGGCTCACGACGTACACGGCCACTCCGACCCACGTCCTGGACGACCTCCTCGCTGTCGGCCGTGCGTCCGGGCCAGGGGTGCGCACGGCGCCCGGGACGGCCGGAACTCCCACGGCCGAGCCGGAGGAGCGGGAGCGGGAGGCGGCGGGCCCCCGGTCGAGCCGACGAGGGCAGGACGGCGTCCCGGCCGGCCCCGAGGTGCCATCGGGCCCCGTCCAGGCGGGCACCGGGCTGCCGCCGGTCCCCGCCCCCGCCGACTCCGACGCACCACCGCTGCCCGCTCCAGCGGCGCCGCCCGCCGATCCCCGACTTCTGTTCCGCCGTGTCGACGCGCCTCCAGAGCCGTCCTCCGATGAGCATGCCGCCTCCACGTCGGCCCCCCGGGGGGCGTCCCGAGCCGGGACGGACACCACCGGTCCGAGCCAGGACCTGACCGCCGCGGAATCGGCCGCTCCGCTGTCCCCGCGCCGCGCGTCCGAGCGTGTTCGCGCGGACCGCCCTTCCCCTCGGAGTTCGGCGCAGGCCCGGATCACCGCTCGTCGGCTGCGCGAGGCGTATGCGGCCAGTACACCCTTCTGACCCGTACGCCCCGCATACCCGCGATAATGAGCGGGCCCTCACGAGGGCCCCGCCCACACACGCACGATCGAATCGCCTCAGGAGGCCACGGGTGACCGCCGTCCAGACCAGCGCGGACCAGACCGGCGCCACGAGCGGCCGGGACCAGTACCCGGCGGGTGCCCTGGTGGTCGTGCGGGACGAGGAGTGGCTGGTCAAAAGCTCGATGCCGACGTCGGACGACGGTACGCGCATCGAGGTCGTCGGGGTGTCGGAGTTCGTCCGTGACCAGGAGGCCGTGTTCTTCTCCGGCCTGGACCGTATCGAACTGCTCGACCCGGGCGCGACCATGCTCGTCAGGGACGACTCCCCGAACTACCGTCGCTCCCGGCTGTTCCTGGAGGCGGTGCTGCGCCGCACCGCGCTGCCCCAGTCGGAACAGCGCCTGGCGCTTGCCGACTCGTTCCTGATGGACCCGCTGCCCTACCAGCGGCGCCCCGCCCAGCTGGCCCTGTCCGGTGCCAATCTGCGCCCGCGGCTGCTGATCGCGGACGTGGTGGGCCTCGGCAAGACTCTGGAGATCGGCCTGACCCTGGCCGAGCTGATCCGCCGCGGCCGGGGCGAGCGGATCCTGGTGGTCACCCCGCAGCATGTGCTGGAGCAGTTCCAGCACGAGCTGTGGACGCGGTTCGCCATCCCGCTGGTGCGGCTGGACTCGGTGGGCATCGAGCGCATCCAGCGGGAGATCCCGGCCGGCCGCAACCCGTTCACCTCGTTCAAGCGGGTCATCGTCTCCATCGACACGCTCAAGAACACCGACCAGTACCAGCACCATCTGGAGCAGATCCGCTGGGACGCGGTCGTCATCGACGAGTCGCACAACCTGATCAACCGCGGTTCGCTGCGCAACCAGCTCGCGCGCACGCTCGCCCCCCGTACGGACGCCCTGATCCTCGCCTCCGCGACCCCGCACAACGGCGACGCGAAGTCCTTCGCCGAACTGATCCGGCTGTTGGACCCGGTGGCGATCCGCGACCCGGAGAACTACCGCGCGGCCGACATCGAGCACCTGTTCATCCGGCGGACGAAGATCAGCCCCGAGGTCCGCGAGCAGATGAAGGGCCAGTGGGCTGACCGGGGTCCCTCCCGCTCGGTGCACTGTCCAGCCACCCCCGCCGAGGAGAAGATCTTCGAGGAACTGGCCGCCGTCTGGCTGCCCGGTGATGGCGGCGCCTCGGTCAGCGCCGTCCCCCTCTTCCCCTACACGCTGCTGAAGTCGTTCCTGTCCTCCCACGCCGCGCTGCGGGCCACGGTCTCCGCGCGGATCAGGACGTTGGAGAAGAAAGAGGACCGGCGCGGTACCGAGGCCGAACTCGCCGCCCTGTACCGGCTGTCGGAGCTGGCCGCCGGTCTCGGTGAGACGGACTCCGCGAAGTTCGCCGCCCTGGTGCGGCAGTTGCGCGAGGAGATCGGAGTGGGACCCGGTTCCGAGGCACGGGTCGTGGTGTTCTCCGAGCGGGTCCAGACCCTGGAGTGGCTGGCCCAGGTGCTGCCCGCCGCCCTCGGCTTCCGGGGCCGCGCGGCCCTCGACTGCGTCCGCGTCATGCACGGCGGGCTCTCGGACGAGCAGCAGATGGCCCGTGTCGAGGAGTTCGGCCTGGCCGACACGCCCGTCCGGGTCCTGCTCACCGGTGACGTGGCCTCCGAGGGCGTCAACCTGCACCGGCAGTGCCACCAGCTGGTGCACTACGACGTGCCGTGGTCGCTGATCAGGATCGAGCAGCGCAACGGCCGTATCGACCGGTACGGGCAGGCCCACCCGCCGGAGTTCCGGGCGCTGATCCTGACCAGCGAGGTGGCGGGCGCCAAGGACGACACGGTGGTCGCCGAGCGGCTGCTGGAACGCGAGGACCAGGCGCACCGCTCGCTGGGCACGGCGGAGGCGGTGACCGGCCTGTACCGGGCGGAGGCGGAGGAGCGGTCCCTCATCCAGGACCTGCTGAGCGGCAGGACCGTCGACGAGTCCCTGGACACACCCCGCTCCGCCGCCGACGGCCAGGACGCCGGTCTTGAGGACTTCCTCGCGGACTTCTTCGGCTCGGTGGACGTGACCGCGGGGACGTCCGGGGCCCCGGGCGCCGACGAGCACGCCGCGCCGACTCCGGCCGGAGCGCTGCCGTCGGCCGGCGCCGACGACGCGAGCCCGGTGCTCCCCCGTCTCTTCGACTCCACCGCCCACTTCGTGGACGAGGCGCTGCGTGAGGTGTACCCGGACGCCCGCGACCGGCTGGACCTGGACCGCGACCAGCAGTCCGGGCTGCTCTCCTTCCGCCCGCCGGCTGAACTCGTCCACCGCCTCAAGGCGCTCCCCTCGGACTACCTGCGCGAGCAGCGCCTGCGGGAGCGGCTGCTGGTGACCTTCAACCGCCGTCTCGCCGAGCACTCCCTGCAACGCGCCCGCCAGTCGTCCACGTCGAGCTGGCCCGAGATCTCCCTGCTCACGGACCTGCACCCGGTCGTCGACTGGCTCACCGACAAGGTGCTCGTCGGACTCGGCCGCCAGGAGGCGCCGATGATCACGTCGAACGTGGCGGAGCCGGTCTACCTGGTCCAGGGCGTGTACTCCAACAAGCTGGGCCGGCCGACCGTCGTGAAGTGGATGGGCGTGACCTGGCGGCAGACCGCCGTTTCGACGGAGGAGGGGAGGAAGAGGTACTTCTGGGAGGGCTTGGCCGACGACGACATGGTCTCCCTGCTGCGCCGCGCCGGTGTCGGCCCGGCCATGGCGAACAAGCGGGGCTACCTCGATCCCGAGCCGCTGCGCGCCGCCCTCCCCCGGGTGCTGGAGACGGCCGAGGCATTCCTCAACGCACACCGCGACGCCTGGGACGAGCCGCTGCGTCGCCCCGTCGAGGAGTACAAGCTGCGGCTCGGCGCCTGGGAGCAGCCCTCGCTGGACGGGGAACGCACCCGGGAGCGCCTCGTCGATCTAGCCGACTCGCTGCTGACGACGGGCCAGCCCCTGCTGCGGATCCTCGCGGTGCTGGTACCCGACACCGAACCCGCCGGCGACCGCGGGAACGGCGGCGAAGCCCCGCCCGTCTCCCTCGCGATGTCGCCGTCCGCCTTCCGCTACGCGCCCCCGACCGCCGCCCCGTGACCCCGGTCTGTGACCCCCTGAGAGAAGCCTTGTCATGACGTACGACTCCCTGGTCAACCGTGGCGACTACTTCTCGGCTCACTACCTGGCCGAGGTGCTGCCGAAGGATCTCAAGTCGGGCCTGCTCCAGCGGTGGAAGGAACGCGAGGAGGCGGCGAAGCCGCCCGCCGACGACGGCGGAACCGAGGAGGAGACGTCCGCCGCGCCGACGCCCGGCCGTACCGAACTCCCGGTGACCCCGCGAGCCGGACTGCGGGCGCTGCGCCGGGGCTACTTCCGCGCGCGGTCCTCCTTCGCCCTGCCCGAGGACGAGGACGGCATCATCAGCGTCCGCGACACCGACGACGACCGCCTGACCTACCGGGAGCCGGAGTGGCGGGAGCGGGTACGGGCGCTCAACGCCGAGGTGCTGCGCGCGCTCGGCTACGACGCGAAGCCGCGCGTCCTGTCCGTCGAGCGGGCGGGCCAGCGGTACGAGGTCCCGGTCGCCCACGCCGAGAAGGGCCTGGTCGCGCTGGACTGCGGCTGGGCCGCCGAACCCGACGCGGCGCTCGACCCGAAGGGCCGTGGACGCCTGCTGGAACCGGTGCCGCTGGACGGCCCGCACCCGGTGGAGACCGGCTCCAAACTGGCCTCCTTCCTGTTCGCCTGCGAGGAACCGCACCGGTACGTGCTGCTCCTCGGCGGCGGGGTGATCGTCCTCGCCGACCGCGTGGTGTGGGGCGAGGGACGCTATCTCGGCGTCTCCCTGGACACCGCGCTCCAGCGCAACGACACCCGGGCGGGCGGCGAACTCGACACCGTGGCCGCGCTGTTCGGCGCGGACTCGCTGCGCACACCGGAGGAGGGCGGCGAGAACCCGCTGGCCGAGCTGGTCGGCAAGTCGACTAAGCACGCGGTCGGCGTCTCCAGCGACCTCCGCGACGGCCTGCGCAAGAGCGTCGAACTGATCGCGAACGAGGTGCTCCAGCGGCTGCACGGGCAGGGCGTGCGCCCCGAGGACATCGGCGAACTCCCCGACCTCGGGCGCAGGTTGACCCGAGAGTCGCTGCGCTACCTCTACCGGATCCTGTTCCTGCTGTACGCGGAGGCCCGCCCCGAGCTGGGCATCCTGCCCGCCGACTATCCCGAGTACCAGCAGGGCTACGGGCTCGGCCGGCTCGGTGAACTCGTCGCCGAGCGTGAGCCGGTGGGCGACACGGCGCGCAACGGCTTCTACCTCTACGAGTCCCTGGACCTGCTGTTCCGCAAGGTGCAGGACGGCTACCGCCCGCGCCGCACGCACGGCGTGGAGGCGGCCGACGACGACACGGCGGACGAGAAGGCCAGCGAGGACGTCGGCCTGCGCTTCGAGCCGCTGCACAGCAAGCTGTTCGAACGCGACGCGATCCGCCTGATCGGGGCGGACAGCCTCCCCGACCCGCGCCACGACTCGGACGAGGCCCTGGCACGCGGCGAGTCCGTCCGCTACCTGGACACCCGGCTGCGCAACGCCACCCTCCACCAGGTGCTGCACAGCCTGATGATCACCCAGGGGAAGCGGGGGGAACGCGGCGGCTTCATCTCGTACGCGCAGCTTGGCATCAACCAGCTCGGCGCGGTCTACGAGGGCCTGATGTCGTACAGCGGCTTCATCGCGGGCGAGGAGCTGTACGAGGTCGCCAAGCACGGTGACCCGAAGGACGGGTCCTGGCTGGTCCCCAAGTCGAAGATCGCCGACTACGACGACTCGGTGTTCGTACGACGCCGGGACCGGGTCACCGGTGAGGAACTCCGCGTGCGGTACGCGCCGGGCTCGTTCGTGTACCGCCTGTCCGGCCGCGACCGGCAGACCTCCGCGTCCTACTACACGCCCGAGTCGCTGACGCGGGTCACCGTGCAGCTGGCCCTCCAGCAGCTTCTCACCGACGCCACTGAGGCGAAGGACCTCCTGGACTGGCGGATCTGCGAACCCGCCCTCGGCTCGGGCGCGTTCCTCAACGAGGCGATCAACCAGGTCGCGGCGGAGTATCTGCGGCGCAGGCAGACCGAGCTGGGCCGCTCCATCGACACCGACCAGTACGCCGTCGAACTCCAGAAGGCCAAGGCGTACATCGCCCTGCACAACTCCTACGGCGTCGACCTCAACGAGACGGCCGTGGAGCTGGCCGAGGTGTCGTTGTGGCTCAACACCATGCACCCCGGTATGGAGGCGCCCTGGTTCGGCCTGCACCTGCGGCGCGGCAACTCGCTGATCGGCGGGCGGCGCGAGGTGTACGCGGCCGACCGGCTGAAGAAGGGCGGCTGGCTGGGCACCACCCCGGAGCGCTTCCCGTTGGCGGAGGCAGTGGAGGGGGCGCCGCTTCCGGAAGGCTCGGTGCACCACTTCCTCCTCCCGGCGAAGGAGTGGGGCGCGGTCGCCGCCGAGAAGGAGGCGAAGGCACTCGCTCCGGCCGAGTCGAAGGCGCTGGCCGCGTGGCGGAAGGCGGTCACCAAGTCCCCGACGGCGAAGCAGACGGCCCGGCTCCAGGGGCTGGCCCGCCGTGCCGAGTACCTGTGGGGGCTGGTCGTACGACGGCTGGAGCTGTCGGAGCGTGACATCTCCCGTCGCATCCGGGTATGGGGAGCGGAGGACGAGTGGCTGCGCCGGCCGGAGGTCGCCGTGCAGCGGGACGCGGTACTGGCCGAGCTCCAGGCGGAGGACACCCCCTACTGGCGCCTCAAGACGGTCATGGACGCGTGGTGCGCGCTGTGGTTCTGGCCAGTGCAGAGCGCCGCGCTGCTGGACGGTACGGACGAGCGGTACGCGCGGGCGAAGGCGCTGGCCGCACGTGCGGCGGAGTTCGAGGTGGTGAGCGTCGAGAGTGGTGACGAGAGTGACGTCGGTGATGTTCTGCTGGCTTGGGAGGCGGATGCGCTGCCCGGTTTCAGCGCCGAGCCCCAGCAGATGACGCTGACACGGGACTCGGTGTCCCGGCGCCGCACCGGCCGCCGCACCGAGCAGATCAGGGGCGAGCGCCGTGACGTCATCGCCCTCGCCGACCTGGACGACTGGATCGACTTCGCCGAGGCGCTGCTGGGCACGCAGGATGTGCCGGAGGAGTCGCTGGTGCCGACGTTCGACACGCTGGCCCGTCTGTCCGATTACGAGGACCAACTGCCCGAGTGGATGGGCATGGACCGGTTCCAGTCGCTGGAGGAGCGGTTCCTGTGGGCGGGCGCGGCGAGGGATGTGGCCAAGGCCCAGGGGTTCTTCCATTGGGAGTTGGAGTTCGCGCAGGTGTTTGCGCGGGGTGGGTTTGAGTTGCAGGTGGGGAATCCACCTTGGGTTCGGCCTACTTGGCAGGAGGATCAGGTTCTTGCAGAGTTGGAGCCTTGGTTTGTACTTGCTGACAAGCCGAGCGCAGCGGAGTGGCGGCTCCGTAAGGAAGAGGTGCTGGGTGGCCTGGGGAGCCAGGGTTTCCTACTTGCGGAACTGGCCACGCACGCGGGGTCGGCAGCGGTGCTGGGTAGTCCGACTACGTATCCGCTTCTCCTCGGCACCCGTAGCGACCTATACCGCGCGTTCATGGCTCAGGTGTGGTCGCATATTGCGCCACAAGGAGGCGCCGGCCTCATTCACCCTGACACTCACTTTGGCGGGGTACGTGAGGGAGCTATCCGCGCCGCCGCGTACCGGCATCTACGGGTGCACGCACATTTCGTGAACTCATCAAACTGGGCATTCGAAGACCTGAACCGTTCCGCCGAATTCGGGATGCATATTTACGGCACGTCCCAAGATCCTGATTTCCTGCACCTCAGCGAGCTCCGAGACGCTCAAACCTTGCCCGATTCCCTGACTCATGACGGGAAAGGACCTACACCCGGCATTAAATACAACGGCTCGTGGGACATCCGGCCACACCGTGAGCGAGTAGTGCATGTGAATACCACGCTGCTTTCGAGCTGGAAGACTCTCACAGAGTCAGCGAGTGAAGCAGCACAATCTCCCCTTCTGTACCCTGTGCTCATCGGCGAACAGGGAGCAATCGAGGCGCTGGCCACACACAACAAGAGCCTGGCCAGCTTTCGTCCCCTGATTGCCCCCGGATACAACGAAACCATCGCCAAAAAGAACGGACTTATCCGTTGGAGCAATAAAACCGTCTCCGAACTTGCAGAAGTAATTATACAGGGACCGCACTTCGCATCAGCCCTTCCATTTTCGAAGGAACCGAAGATCCCCTGCCGAAGCAACAGGGATTGGGATCTACTTGAACCATCTACGCTTCCCGATTCATACGTTCCCGTGACCAACTATGTGCGGGCCGCTGACGAAGCGAGGTACTTGGCAGATCAAGACCCCTGGCATGGGAGGCCGTACACCTCGTACTTTCGACTGGCCTGGCGGAGGATGATCCCCTTTGACAGCAGCCGTTGTCTGCACGCTGCTCTAATCCCGCCTGGCCCTGCCCACATCGACGCCGTGCGCTCGATGACTCTTGGGGACGAGTACCTGACTGCACTGAATGCAGGTTTCTGGGCATCTCTGCCACTTGACTACCTACTTCGCATCACCGGCCGCTCGGACCTCCGCGTCGCCGAGGCCCACAAGATGCCAGCTCCTGAACCAAAGCATCCCCTCGCCCCCGCTCTCCTCCTCCGCACACTCCGTCTAAACGCCCTCACCTCTCACTACGCCCCGCTCTGGAAGGAGTTGTTCGACCGGCGCTGGGCTGACTACGAGGGCTGGGCCAACTCAGACTGGCCATTCCTAAAGCCCCTGACGCTCGGGCTCAATCCGGCCTGGGAGTACGGCACTCCTCTCCGCACCGAGCACGAACGCCGTGCCGCCCTCGTGGAACTCGACGCCCTCGTCTCCGTCTGGCTCGGCATCACCGCCGACCAACTCGCCGCCATCTTCAAGTCGCGCTACCCCCAGCTCTACGACTACGAGTCGGCGACCTGGTTCGACGTGAATGGCCGCAAGATTGCGGCCGACTTCAACACCTACGGCCACGGCCAGACCAAGCAGGACTACCTCGACCTCATGTCCCACCTGGAAGACCCGGAGCACACCCCACCCCCCGAGGGCTACCAGGCGCCCTTCTACAAGGCCGACCGTGAGGCCGAGATGCGGGCGGCGCACGCGCACTTCCAGGCACGGCTGGACGCGGAGATTGCCGCTGGGCGCTGGACTCCGCCCACCCGTGAAAAGGCGAAAGCGTAATCGGCCAACACGGCTGGACATAGGTGTGCCCCCGGTGCAGTCCGGGGGCACACCTGTTGCCTACTGAGCGGCGAAGCCGACGAACGTCGTCCAAGCCTCAGCCTCGACCGCAAGGCCACGGCGAGCTACGTCCTTCGAGTCCCGCACGTGGACGGCGTGAGGGCCGACAGCGACCTCGATGCACTCCCCGCCCGAGCCCGTGCTGTAACTGCTCTTGAACCACGCCAACGCAGACGCGGTGGACTTCTCGGCGTTCATTGTTCTCCCAGCAACTTTTCGACGAAGGCCAGTGACGCGCGTGGGGTGAGCGCTTGGGCCCTGAGGATGCCGTACTGCTCCTCAAGCTCCCGGACTGCCCTGCGCTCGGTATGCAGGCGGCTGTCCTTGTACCCCTCCACGTAAGCGATCCTGCGCCCGTCGCGCGTCTCGATCAAGGTGAAGGGCCCCTCAAGTCCAGCATGCTCCTCCAACTCAGTTGGCATCACCTGGATTTCGACGTTGCGACGCTGGCCGAAGAGCAGGATCTGCTCCAGTTGCCCCCGCATGACCGGCCGACCGCCGAGCGGCCTCCTCAGCACTGACTCTTCGATGACGAAGCTGATGGTGGGCTGTGGCATGCGGGAGAAGATCTCCTGCCTGGCGAGGCGGGCCGCGACCCGCTCCTCGATAACGTCCTGCGCCAGCAACGGCCGCCACATGGTGAACACCGCACGCGCATACTCGTCGGCCTGGAGCAGCCCCGGCACAGCCTTCGTCGCGTACACGTGCAGCTCAACCGCCTCCCCCTCCAACCGAGCCGCATCCCGAAAGAACGCCGGATACTGTGCCCGAGCCACCTCCTCCTTCATCTCCTGGAGGACCCCGCCCGCGTCCAGCACCTCGTCCGCCCGGTCGATGAACCTCGGCGGAGCCACCCGGCGCCCCTGCTCGTACGCGGCGATGGTGGACACCGAATACCCCGTCAGCGAGCCGAACTCAGCCCGCTCCAGACCCGCCCGCACCCGGAACCGCTTCAACTGGCGCCCGAAGACCCGCAGAACACCTGAGCCGGCGTCGGATTCCGGCTGCCGTCCCTCTCCGTCGCCGTCGCCGCTTTCGAACGCCTCGTCCACCAGCCCCGTCGGTTCACTCATCGCCGTACCACCTCCCTCGGCCAACGCGCCCCCGCGCCCGCCGTCACGCTCCGTCCCGCCTACACGCGCGTACCGCACACCTACAGCGACTCTCCGTGTGCGCGCCGTATCTGGTCACGCTAGGACCGCACCGGCACCGTGGGCCACATGAACAGCCGAACTTCCCCCACACGGCGAACTCCCGGAGCCGAAGCCGAGACCAAAGCCGAAGTCGACGCCGAAGCCGCAGGCGAACCCGCGCCCCGGCCCGAGACCTGCCCCCGACCCCTCCACGAGTTCGCGATGGCCTTCACCTCCTCCCCGCGCGGCGCGCGCCTCGCCCGCAGGCTGGTCTCCCACCGGCTCGACACCTGGGGGCATCCCTACGACGGCCGGGTCAACGACACGCTCACCCTGATCACGGCCGAGCTGACCGCCAACGCCGTACGGCACGGGCACGTCAGCGGACGCGACTTCCACGTGCGGCTCACCGAGAACACCGACTCCCTGCGCGTCGAGGTCACCGACACGCGAACCGAACGCGTGCCGCTGCTCTCCGACCGGGAGCCGCCGGGTGACGCGGAGTCCGGCCGGGGCCTGCTGATCGTGGCGGGACTGGCGACCCGTTGGGCGGTCGCCCCGCGCGTGGGGGCGCCAGGGAAGACCGTCTGGGCGGAACTGCGGCTGACGCGGGACACGCACGCCCCGGCCATCGTCGACCGGTTTCACGCCAACGGCCGGGACGGCGGCCCCACTTGGCCGTGCGGTGTCAGTGGCGGCCACTAGTCTCGTTCGCCCGGCAAGGAGCCGGTGAATCCAGGGGGAGTACGAGACAGCCATGCCCGACAACCACACCGGATACCTGATCTCCGTCGTCGACGAGGATCCGCTGCGCGCCCGTAGGGACGCGCGCGAACTGCTCGCCGCGCTCGGCGAGGTGGACCCCACGGCCAGGCCTGACCTTCCCGAGCCCGGCAGTCTGGCGGGGGCCGGCGACAAGGGCGGCCCGTCCGCCGAGACCGTCGGGCTGCTGCTGAGCGCCGGTTCGTTCGTCGTCGCGCTGGTGCAGACGTGGCTGGCGCGGGTCCCGCAGCGCACCATCGTGGTCAAGCGGCCCGACGGGGCGACCCTGCACATCACCGGCAAGGAGGCCCGCGAGGACGACACGCTCATCGAGCGGTTCCTCGCGGACGACAACGACGGCGGCACCACGGCGACGACGGCGGGCTGAGCGGCGATGACCGACAACGACCGGCACGCACTGCTCGTCGGCGTCTCCACGTACGACAGCGAGACGTACGCCGAACTCCCGGCCGTACGCGCCGATCTGCACTACATGCGGGCGGTGCTGGAGAACACCGAGATCGGCATGTACAACGAGTGCGCGCTGGCCGCCGAACCGACGCGCGCGGAGATGCTGCACGCCGTCGAGACGTTCCTGGAGGCACGGCAGCCGAGTGAGACCGCGCTGCTCTACTTCAGCGGGCACGGCGAGTACTGCGAGCAGGACGGCCAGCTGTACTTCCTGACCCGGGACACCGACCCCGCCGACCTGCCGGGCACGGCCGTACCGGCGGAGTTCCTGGAGCGGATGCTGCAGTCGTGCCGGGCCGCCTCCAAGCTGGTCCTGCTGGACTGCTGCTCCAGCGGGTCCGTCGTCCAGGGCTGGACGGCGAAGGGCCCGTCGGGGCAACCGGACCGGCCTGCGCCGAGCACGCTGCTGCGGCCGACCGGCGTGTACTTCATCACCGCGTCCGACGCCCTCCAGGCGGCCTCCGCCATGGCGCCGCCCGGGTCGGACCTCGGCACCTCCCGGTTCACCGGGGAGATCGTCGAGGGGCTGCGGAACGGCCGGATCAAGGAGGGCGGCTGGATCACCCCGGACGACCTCTTCGACTACCTGACCGCCCAGATGACCCGCGAGGGCGTTCCGGAGGAGCAGCGGCCCACCAAGTCCACGATTCGCGCGACCCGGAGCCTTCCCTTCGCCCGGTCGGTGGCGCGGCAGGTGCGGCTCCCCGCGCTGCCCCACGACGCCGCCGGAACCGCCCGGCACTCCCCCGCGCTGCTGAAGGCCCGGGAACTGGCCGAGGCGGACGAGCGGGACGGCGTCGACCGGCAGCGGCTGCTGCGGTACTACGCGGACTGCCTCACCGCACAGGCGGCGGCCGGAATGCGGCCGGACCGGGACAGCGGCCGGAACAAGAAGTACTTCCTGCTGGCCCAGGGCGAGGAGACCATCCAGTCGGGGCGCGGACCGCACGTCGTCGCGCCCGGAGCGCTGCTCGGGTTGCAGGAGGGGCGAAGCGGCCCGGACACCGAGGAAGCGGGGAAGCAGGAGTACTGGTACGGCTATCCGGCGATCACGCTGCCCGCCCGGGACGCCGGCCGGGGACGGCGCGCGACGGTGGAGCTGGCGCCGCTGCTCATCCAGCAGATGGAGCTGGCGCCGGACGAGGAGGGCCGGGACGTGCTCAGGCCCAGCGGGGTGCCGTCCCTGCACAGCGGGGTCGTCTCGGAACTCCTGGACGCGGGTGACGCGGCCGACCTGGTCGCGCGCTGGCAGCCGGCCTGGCAGGAGGGCAACGACGCGCAGATGCTGCGCGCGATAAGGGAGTTGCTGGACGAGCTGGGGCTGCCGGAACTCGAACCGCTGGACCCGTCCGCGCTGAGCGAGCGCACGGTGATGCAGGCGCTGCGGCCCGGCGCGCACAACGCGGCCGTGCTGCTGGTGCCTTCGGGCGCGGAGGCCATGGCCACCCAGGCGCTGGTGGAGAACCTGCTCCAGATTTCGACACGGACCGCGCAGATCGCGGGCACCGCCCTGGACGCGCTGCTGAACGGTGGGGCCCGGCAGGTTCCGGCCCCGGCCGCCGTCGCGGCGAACCCGGTGACGCCCGTCGCTCCGGGGCCGTGCAACGAGAGCCAGGAGCTGGTGATCTCGTCGGCGATGACCCAGCCGCTGACGGTGGCGACCGGACCGCCCGGCACGGGCAAGAGCGAGGTCGTCACAGCGGTCGTCACCACCTGCGTCGCCGCGGGGCAGTCGGTGCTGGTCGCCTCCACGAACAACGAGGCCGTGAACGTCGTCGCCCAGCGCTGCGACGACATCGCGCCCGGCCTGCTGATGCGGACGGGCAACGCGGAGGCGCTGGAGCGGGAGGCGGCCAAACTGGAAGGGCTGCTCGCCGAACCGGCCGGCGCGTCGCGGTGCGGGTCGGCCACCGTGGGCGGCGAACTGCGCAACACGCGGGGGACGGCCAACCGGCTGCGGGCACAGGCGGCACACCGCGTCGGCGAGGAAGGGCAGCTGCTGGAACTGCTCCGCGACCGGGAGGAGCGGGCCGCGGCCCTGGAGCTGCCCCTGTCCCTGCTCGAAGGGGTCTGGGCGGCGGACGTCGACGGCGTGGCATCGCTGGGCCGGTGGGCGGAGCGGGCGCGGAAGACGGCCGGGGCCCGCTGGTGGCAGCTGGGGGCATGGCGGCGCGGGCGTGCGCTCGCCGCGCTGGTCTCGGCGGGGGCCGAGCGCCCGGACGGTGCCGGACCGGCATGGCCGGAGTGGGCGACCCGGCGACCCGTGCCGCCCGAACTGCTGGAGTCCCTGGCCGGGATCGTGTCCGTGGAGCGGGAGGTACGGGAACTCGTCCACCGGCACGGGGAATGGGACGAGGAAGGGCTCAGGCAAGCCCGGTTCGCGACGGCGGAGGCGCTGTCCGGGCTGTCGGCGGAACTGTCCCGCGCGCTGTCCGCCGAGGCCCTGGACCGGGCGACCGGGCTCATGAACCAGCGGCTCCAGGCGCTCCGCCGCCGCTCCGGCTACCAGCGCAGCCAGAAGAACCTGATGACGCACATCAAGGGGTGGGCCGTCAGCACCCACTCGGTGCGGCAACTGGAGCTCGCCCCGAAGCTGTTCGACCTCGTGGTCATCGACGAGGCCAGCCAGTGTTCCATCCCGTCGGTGCTGCCGCTGCTGTTCCGGGCCCGCCGGGCACTGGTCATCGGTGACCCCATGCAGCTCGGGCACATCCCCGGGGTGTCCCCGCAGCAGGAGCGTCAGGCGCGGGTACGGGCCGGGCTGAGCGCCGCGCAACTGGAGCACCACCGCCTCACCTACCACGTGTACTCCTCGTATCACGCGGCCGAACAGCACGGCGACAGCGCGCTGCTCCTCGACGAGCACTACCGCTGCCACCCTCGGATCGCGGACGTCGTCAACGGGCACTGCTACGGCGGCCGGTTGCGGGTGCTGACCGACGTGCGCCGGCAGGTGCCGTCGTACGACCCGGTAGGAGCGGCCGACCCGGCACCGGTGCTCGGCTGGGTCGACGTACCGTCCGGGGAGTCGGCGCGCGGCGGCGACGGGCAGTCCTGGCGGAACGCGGAGGAGGCGGCGGCCGTCCGGCGCGTGGTCGACGGACTGCTGGCGGGGCTTCCGCCGGACGCGACGGTGGGAGTGGTCACGCCGTTCCGGGCGCAGAAGGAGACACTGGCACGGATCTGGCGGGACGACGACCGCGTCCGGGTCGGCACCGTCCACACCTTCCAGGGCGGACAGCGGGACGTGATGGTGCTCAGCCCAGTGGCGGCGCACAACACACCGCCCCGGACGACGCACTGGGTCGCGAGCCAGGTCAACCTGTGGAACGTGGCGGTCACCCGGGCCAAGTCGCAGCTGATCACGGTGGGCGGCCGTGCCTTTTGGCAGGACCAGAGCGGCCTGCCCGCCCTCCTCGCCGCGCGTTCGGCACCACTGGGAGCGGGCGACGACGGCACGACGGCCGAGGCCGGCACACCGGGCCCGGTGACCGAGGCCCGCTCGGACCTCGCCGACCGCCTGCAGCGGTACCTGGCCGGACGGGGCATCACCGATCTGGAGCGGGCCGTGCTGGTGGGCGGCCACCCGGTGGACCTGCTGTTCACCGACTCCGGCGAGAACACGGCGGTGCTGATCGACCCCGGCCCGGGGCCCGGCGCGGACCCCGCCCGGCATCTCCGGCTGACCCACGCGCGAGGCGACCTGCTCACCGGGCTGCCCTCCGGTGGCCACGGGGCCAAGCCCTGCCCGGTGAGCCGGACGGTGCGGGTGCCCGCCTGGCGGATCATCGCGGGCGACCCCGCGCTGGCACCGCTGTTCGACTGAGCGCCGGGCTCGCTGCTGGACCGGGGCGGCCAAGCCCGGCGGCCGCTCAGCCGCCGGGCAGGCTCCGCACGAGATGCGTCATGTGCTGGACATTGCCCTCCCGCAACCACTCTGTGGGCCCGCCCACGCCCTCGCTGGTCGAGAGCGGGCCGTGTGCGCAGTCGCTCAGCCATTCCTCGCCCTGTCCGGCCCCCGCCCCCCTGAACTCAGGCAGTTCGACGATCCGGCGGGCCGCGCTACGGTTGACGGCGATCCGGTCGGGCCCCCGGGTCAGCGTCTTGAACATGAGGTACGAGCTGTCGGTGGTGTAGCGGAGCACGCCCCAGGGCGGGCCCCCCTTCCTCCCGGGTGCCGGGGCCTGCGCGAGGGCACTCGGGGGCTGCACCCCGTAGTCGCCGTAACCGAGCAGCGGAGCATAGGCACTGCCAGTGGCGCGCACCTCGTGCCACATGCGCCACTCCGCCCGCGACCCCTCACACCAGCCTTCCTCCAGTATGTCGGCGGTGACCCGGGGAAATCCCCCTCCGAGCAGAGCGGCGCTCCGCCAGTCGGTCATGGGCATCAGAGCGGCGAGGGCGCGCAGCGCCTCCTTGCCCGCGTCGGGCCGGTCGTCGAGGACCGCGCCCATGTCGAGCAGCAGACCCACGGGCACCTCAGGACCGGTTCGGGCCAGGAGGTCCCGGACGCCCTCCCCGAGTCCGTCGTCCCACTCCCCCGGGACCCGCACCCGAACGCCCAGTCCGCGCAGACCGCGGCGGGCCGTCTCCACGGCTCCCGTCCACTGCGCCTCGGTCCGCTCCGGACCGGTCACCGGACGGAGCCGTCCCAACTCGCAGTAGACGGACAGCGCTTCGGCAAGGGCGTCGGTCTGCGCGTCCTCGCCGAAGGGAGCGTCGATCCATCCGCCGTGACGGCTTACGGCGCTCACCGGGTCGACGTACTTGCCGACCAGCGTGGCCAGTGACTCCGGGGTTGCTCCGGGCAGTGGCGGCAGGTTCCACAGCGGCCTGATCGCGGCCCGCACGTCCGGCCACAGCAGTCGGAGCGCCGCGGCGGCGTGCGGCCGCGTCGGCAGAACGGGAACATAGAGCGGTCCGGACATCGCGGCTCCCCCTCGGCACCGTCCGTGCGCATCCCTTCCCACCAGAGTCCGTTCGCCTCGAAGCACTTGAAAAGAGAGGGTTTTCGGCCCGCATGGCCGATGTGTTCAAGTACCTGGTGACGGTGTGACGTAAGTTGTACGCTTCGTGATGCTCGGTGGTCGGACGCGCCAAGTGGACGATGCACATGGGGAACTGAGCGGCACTCAGCGGCATGCCTCGGGACCGTCCGCCGTGCGCCGACCAGTCAGCTGACCGGGTGTCACGGCCCGGCCGTTCCACGATGGGCGCGAGGCGTGAACCACCGGATACTCGGTCTGACCGTGCGGAACTTCCGCACTCTGACCGACACGAAACTGCCGCTCGGGCCACTGACCGTCATGGTCGGCCCGAACGCGGCGGGCAAGTCGAATGTGCTGCACGCCCTGGAGTTTCTGGGGGATGTGACCCGCAAGGGGATAGAGCCGGCGTTCGAAGAACGTGGCGGGTTCGGCGTCCTCGCGTTCCGGGGCGGCTCGAAGCCGGTTTCACGCATCTCCGTCGGCGTCGAGGGCATCTGGTCCGACTTCGCCTCGGAGGAGACTCCGGACCGCTATGAACTGAGCATCTCCCGGCGACGGCTGGCCTCGACCGAACGCGGCCGGGCGCGGTACACGACGTATCGACAGGAGCGGTTCACCCAGCATCCCGTGGCGGGCGCGGAGACGTCCGTGGAGCTGACCGGCGGATCCCTGACGGTCGACAGCCCACTGGCGGCGGAACAGGCCTGGGGACCCGTCGGCGTCGAGCCGATGACGTCCGCTCTACACCGGTCCCACGCTCTGCCGACGAGCCTCCCCTCAACCCACGCCATGGAGAACGTCCGGCGCCATCTCTCACAGATCCGGGTGTTCGACCCCGACGTGCGGGAAGCCCGCAAGCCTTGGGGCATCAGCGAGTCGGGCCGCTACCTGGAGAACGACGCGTCGAACCTCGCCGACTTCCTCAGAGCCCTCCAGGAAGACGGTGACGCCTGGGAATTCCTCCTTGAGGACGTCCGGAAGGTGGTGCCTCAGATCCGCGACATCCACCTGGTGACCCCTCCTGACGTCGCGGCCCACCGGACCGCGGTGGAACTGGAGGAGGAAGGTCTGCGCGGTCGCACCCGGCTGACGGAGGCATCCTGGGGCACCGTCCGCATCCTGTGCATGCTCGCGATCTTCCACGACCCCGAACCTCCTCTGTTGACCTGCATCGAGGAGATCGACCACGGGATCCACCCTCACGCGCTCAGCCTCATGGCCCAACGACTCCGTGAGGCCAGTGAGCGCAGCCAGTACCTGGTCACCACGCACTCCCCGGTCTTCGTCAACGAACTCGAACCCGAGGAGTTCGTCCCTTGCGAACGCCGTCCCAGCGGCGCTTCCGTGATCCCCGCGCGGAAGCCAGCCGACACCCGCCGAGTGCTCGAGGTCTCCGAGTACGAACCGATGGGGAACCTCTGGTTCTCGGGTTCAGTGGGCGGGACCCTGTGAGCGCCGCCCCGCGCCGCGGACGGCGCTCGGTCATCGTCGTCGCGGGTGAGAGCGACAACGACCGCGAAGTCCTCCAGCACCTGATACCGGCCCTTTACCCTCGATGCCCCAAAGTCGTCACGATCAACGACAAGATCCGGCTCGCGCCCGCACTGCTCCAGCTCAGCCCACGGATCGAGACACTGCGGGACAACGCCCTGCGCAAGGCGGCGGGATGCGATGCCGAACTGGCCGGTGTCGTGGTTCACGCCGACCTGGACAAGGTCTCGGACCAGACGTACGACCAGGTGAGAGAACGAATCACGGCCCAGCTACGCAAGACCCTCCGTTGCCCCAGCGCGCTGGCCCTTTCCGCCGTCGAGATGGAGTCGTGGCTGATGCTCTTCCCCGAGGCGTTCCCGAAGGTGAGACGCGGCTGGGCAATGCGGCCGGAGGACTGCCGCAAAGACCTCACCAAAGTCGCGAACCCCAAGGAACACCTCAAGAAGTACCTGGGCAAGCCTCCGTACCGGGAATCGGACTCCCCGAAGATCATGGCGGCGGCCGTGGAACTCGGCCAGGTCAGTGCGCGCCCGCCGGGCAACAACAGATCGTTCCGGGATTTCGCGGACCAGCTGGCCGCCTGGCGGAACGGATAGGGCGCCACCGCTCGTCTGGGGAGCCCGGTGCCCCGGTCCACTGCAGACCGGACCTGTCAGCCGGTCCCGATACGGTGGTACCGATCACCAGGGCACCGGCAACGCAAGGGGGACCGTCGTGAAGCCCACCATGGCCGCCGCGCAGCTCCGCGCCAGTCTGACGCAGTACCTCACGACGACGTACGCCCTCGCCGACGAGACCACCCGAGGTGCCCTCGAACGCTTCCTCGGGCACCCGGAGACCGGCATCTTCCGCGGGCCCTACCTGCGAATCCGGACACCGTTCCATGTCGCCGACGACGGCTGGCGGCGCGACCTGGAGTGGTCGGCGGGATTCCCCGGGTTCGCTCCGTGGCGGCACCAGGCGAAGGCGTGGGCCCGGCTGTCCACGCTGCATGGACCCGCCCGGCCGACCCTGGTGACCACCGGCACCGGCTCCGGCAAGACCGAGTCCTTCCTGATCCCCGTACTGGACCACTGCCGGCGCCAGAAGGCTGAGGGCGTGCGCGGGATCAAGGCAGTACTGCTCTACCCCATGAACGCGCTCGCCACCGACCAGGCGGGACGTATCGCCGATTACCTGGCGCGTCCGGAGCTGGCGCAGGTCACGGCGGGTCTGTACATCGGCGACCGGCCCGACACCGACTTCCGCCGGGTGATGACACGGCGCGAGGAGATGCGGCTGACGCCCCCCGATGTGCTGATCACCAACTACAAGATGCTCGACCTGCTGCTCCAGCGCGGCGAGGACCGGGCTCTGTGGGAGGGCGCCGAGCCCGCGTACGTCGTACTGGACGAGTTCCACACGTACGACGGCGCACAGGGCACCGACGTGGCGATGCTGCTGCGCAGGCTCGCCGCCGCCACCGGCGCGGCCCGGCCGGGCCGGCCCCTGGGGTCGATCTGCCCGGTGGCGACCTCGGCGACCCTCGGCGAGGGAGCGCCCGGGAAGGAGGCCGGGGGCATCCTCGACGTGGCGGCCAGGGTGTTCGGCATGCCGTTCGCGGCGGACGCGGTCATCGGCGAGGAGCGGATGACCGCCGAGGAGTTCACCGGCGCCGTCGACTACGAGCTACCGGAGCCGCCGACCCCGCAGGAGGTCGTCGCGGTGTCCGGCGGACCGGACGTCGAGGCCCGGCCCGACCTGCTGGACCTGAACGCGCTCGCCACCCTGCTGCTGGGCCGGTCCGGCCTGGACGCCTTCCGCGTCGGACGGCTGCTGAAGCGGCACGACTTCACCCTCGGCGTCCTGTCGCTGCTCGACGGCGAACCGCTGGACGAGTGGACGCTGCGGGACCGGCTGGGCCGGTTCGGCTACTCCTGGGGCCGCACCGCGCGCGAGAACCCCCGGCTGGCGCTCCAGGCGCTGTCCCGGTTCGTGGCGCTGCTGTCCGCCGCCCGCGACCCGGACTCCGACGAGCGCAGGCCCCGGCCGCTGCTGCACATCGAGGCGCACTTGTGGGTGCGGCCCGTGACACGCGTGCTGCGCGGCGTGGGACCGACCCCCGAGTTCCGCTGGTACGAGGACGACCGGACCGCGGCGCGCCGGGCCGCGCTCAACGCCGCGCCGCCCGGCGAGGACGACTCGGAGGCCTCCTCGGGGAGCATGCCGTCGTACTCGTCCAGCCGCCGCCCGGAGCCCCTCCCGGGCTCCGACACAGCGCCGCGCCCCGCGCAAGTGCACCTTCCGGCCGTGTACTGCCGCAACTGCGGGCGCTCCGGATGGGCGGCCCTGTCCCCCGAGGCCGACCCGCAGCAGCTCGTGACCGCGCAGGACCGCATCTGGCGGGCCGGCGTCGGCCGGGACAAGCGGCGGCTGCGCTACTTCATCGCCGCCACCCCCGGCGAGCGACGGCGGACACTCGACGCGCTGACCGGCGCCCGGCCCTCGGACGGCGGCGTGGACCCGCTGTCCGTCGTCGTCCTGGACGGCGGACGGGGCACCTACCGGCTGCCCACCACCGCGGACGACGGGGAGTTGGTCGACGCCTGGTTCGCGCTGGCCCTGCTCGACCGGAAGAGCGCCGACAAGGCCGCGAAGGACGACCGATGCCCGGCCTGCCAGACCGACAACAGCATCCGCTTCCTCGGTACCGCCCAGGCGGCCCTCGCCTCGGCCACGGTCACCCAGCTGTTCACCGGCGGCGACATCGCGCTCGTCCCGGAGGAACGCAAGACGCTGCTGTTCAACGACTCCACCCAGGACGCCGCGCACCGGGCGGGATACGTCGCGAACGCCTCGTACAAGTTCTCACTGCGCTCGCTGCTCGCGCACAACCTGGACGAATCAGGGGCACCGACCGCGCTCAACGACCTGATCGGCTTCGTCCTGGAGTCGGTGGACGACCCCGAGGCGCTGGCCGCCGTGGTGCCTCCCGACCTCCACGACGAGCCGGGGGTCGACCGGCTGCTGTCCGGCCGGGGCACGGGCGACGCGCGGACCTGGCGGCTGATCGGCGAGCGTCTGGCCTTCGCGACGGTCATGGAGTTCGGGCTGCGCAGCCGCATGGGCCGCACCCTGGAACTGACCCGGACCGCGGCGGCCGAGGTGATGCTGGCCGACCCCGACGGCGTCACCGACCTGGCCCGGGACGTGCACCTGGCGCTGCCCGGCCAGCTGCTGGCCGTGGGCGGGCTGCCCACCCCCGAACGCTACCTCGCCTATGTCCGGGGCCTGCTGGAACGGCTGCGGCTGCGCGGCGCGGTGCGGCACCACTGGCTCGACACCTGGATCAGGGAAGCCGGCACCAACCGCTATCTCATCTCCGGTCGCAGGCCCGACGGTATGCCCGCCTTCCCCGAGGGCGTCGCTCCGCCACGGTTCCTGCTCGACGGGCAGAAGGACGGATCCGAGTTCGACGCGGTCACCGGAAGGCTGGGCTGGTACCAGGACTGGACCCGCAGATGCCTGGACCTGGACGCCGCCGGGGCGACCGAGTACCTGCGCAGACTGCTGCCCCACCTCGCGGACGCGGGCGTCCTGTCGGCGCGGACCACCCGCGACCGGCAGACCCGGGTGTACGGGATCCAGCCAGGTCACATCCAGGTCCGTCTGCTCGACGACGCCGTCGTCAACAAGGCCTTCGTTGCCTGCGAGGACTGCGGCTGGCAGCAGGTCGTCGTCCCCGAGCGGCGCACCCGCTGGTACGGCCATCCCTGCCCCCGCTACCGGTGCAAGGGACGGCTCACCGCGCCCCAAGGCGACATGTCCTACGCCGGAGCAGAAGGCATCCGCCCCGACAGGCCCGTGCGGGAGCGGGACTACCGGCGGGACTACTACCGTCGCCTCTACCTGACGGGCGGCACGTTCCGCGTGGTGACGGCCGAGCACACCGGCATGCTCACCCGCCCCGAACGCGAGCGCGTGGAGCGCGCCTTCAAGGCGGGCACGCACTACACCGACCCCAACGTCCTGTCGTGCACCCCGACCCTGGAACTCGGCATCGACATCGGCGACCTGTCGGCCGTCCTGCTCGGCTCGCTGCCCGCCGGACCGGCCAACTACGTGCAGCGGGCCGGGCGCGCCGGACGACGCACGGGCAACGCGCTGGTGGTCGCGTTCGGCGGACGCAGGGCGCGCGACCTGTACTACCTGGACGAGCCGCGGGAAATGATCGCCGGGACCATCCTGCCGCCGGGCTGCTATCTCTCGGCCGTGGAGATCCTGCGCCGCCAGTACACAGCCCGGCTGCTGGACCTGGCGGCTCGCGGGGAACTGCGGACCTCGGACGGCGAGACCCTCGCGCCCGTGCCCCGGCTGTCGTCCGCCCTGTTCGGCGCCAGCGGATGGTGCCAGGATCTCGCGGACGCCGCGCAGACACACGGGGCGCGCCTTGTGGAGGAGTTCCTCGCGTTGTTCCCCGCCGACGGCGGCCAGGACACCGACACGGATGGCGTCTCCGAGCACGCGGCGGACGAACTGCGCGCGTACGCGGCGGATGGAATCGTCCGGGTGCTCCAGGAGGCCGAGGAGGACTGGACCGGCCGGCGCGAGGAGGTGCGCCGCAGAATCGCGGCGATCGACGAGGCGGCCGGGCAGCTGGCCCGCTCCGACGACTCACAGGACCGGGAGCGGCGCGAGCTGCTGGCCGAGCGTCGTGCCGCCGGGGACCTGCTGCGGGAGCTGAGTCAGTCCGCCGCGCACGCCACGCTGGTGGACCTCGGGCTGCTGCCGAACTACAGCCTGACGGACACCACCACCATGCTGGAAGCGACGCTGTACTGGTCGGAGACCCCCGACGAGGAGGACGCGCCGCAGGAGGAGGGAGCCCGGCCGCCCGGTGCCAAGGTGTACCGCAGTGAGACCCGGGACTACGAACGGTCCAGCGCGCTCGCCCTGACCGAACTCGCCCCCGGCAACAGCTTCTACGTCAACGGCTACCGGCACGTGGTGCGCGCCCTCGACATCGGCGGTCCCGACCGGCGTGCCTGGTCGGTGTGGCGGCTCTGTCCCGCCTGCGGTTACGTGCGGACCGAGAACGCCGAGCGTGACACGACGCCGTGCCCGCGCTGCCGTGGCCGGGAGATCGCCGACGCGGGTTGCGTCCAGTACGTCCTGCGCCCCCGGCGCGTGCTGTCCCGCGACAAGCGCGAGGACGCCAGGGTGCGCGACGACCGGGACGAGCGCGACCGCAGGCACTACGCGACCCTCACCACCGTCGACATCGACCCCGGCCGCCTCGTTCCCGGATCCTGGCGGCACGACGAGGCCGTGTTCGGCGTGGACTTCACCCGCCACGCCGTGATCCGGACCCTGAACCTCGGTCTCGACCGCGAGGACGGCAGCAGCACGGTACCCCTCGCCGGGGAGGACGTCCGACTCAACCCGTTCTACGTCTGCACCTCGTGCGGCGGTGCGACCGCGGACGGCAGGCCCGTGGTGGATGTGTCCCAGCATGCGCTGACCGAGTCGGGGGCGACGAGTGTCCCGGCTTCCGCGCACCATCTGCTGTGGTGTCCGCGCCGTCGGGTCCGCGGCGCCGCGGCGGGCACGGCCGGAGTGCAGGGCACGGGCCAGGACGTGCCCCTGCTGCTGGCCCACGAACTGACCACCGAGGCCGTCCGCATCCTGCTGCCCGCCTCGGTGGCCCGCGTCAAGGAGCGCCTCGCGTCGTTCACCGCCGCTCTGTTCGCGGGGATCGCGGCCCGCTACGGCGGCGATCCCGACCACATCGACATCGCCGAGGCCACCATGCCGGACGACGCGGGCGACCCGGATGCCGACTGGCCCCGGCGGTTCCTGGTCGTGTACGACCGGCTGCCCGGCGGCACGGGGTACCTGCACCGGCTGGCCTCCTCGGACGGCTTCCGGGAGGTGCTGCTCAGGGCTCGCGACGTCATCGAGCACTGCGCGTGCCGGGAGAAGGGCCTGGACGGCTGTCACCAGTGCCTGCTGCGCCGGGTGCCGGCCTCCGACTACGACAAGGTCAGCCGCAACGAGGTCCGGCAGATGCTGGACGAGCTGCTCGGTGCCAACGGAGAACGCTGGCGCACCTCACGGGTGACGACCACCCAGGACATCCCGCTCCAGCGGCAGGCAGAGAGCGACCTTGAGATCCTGTTCGTGGAGACGCTGCGGGACTGGGCGAAGCTGCCGGAGTCGAAGGCCACGGCGGACGCCTACACCACCTCGGCCGGCACCTACGCCCTGGACCTCAGGCTCACGGCACCGGATGGGTCCACCGTGAGCTGGCGTGTCTCCCAGCAGCGTGCGCTGGAGGACACCCGGCCCGACATACTCCTGGAGCGGCTGGACTCCCCCGGTCCCCGCGTCGCCCTGTACCTCGACGGCTACGCGTACCACGCCACCCGTGAACACGACCGGCTCGCGGACGACGCCAGGAAGCGCACCAGGCTCCGCGCCGAGGGGCTGCGGGTGTTCCAACTCACCTACCACGACGTGATCGCATGGCGGCGCCGGATCAACGACCCCGGATACACCGGAACCGACACGGACACCGCCGTCTGGACGCCCTACGGCAACGCCGGACAGCAACGCGCCCGCGACTACTACGACCGGGTGGGCCGCGGGCTGCCCGGCGAGCTGGCCGAGGCGATGTGGGTCAACCCGGCGCGGACACTCCTGGCCTACCTGCGCTCGCCCGATCCCGAATGCTGGCGGCGGCGGGCCGAGGCGGTGGCAGCAGGCATGAGCGGGGCGGACGGGACCCGCGGTGCCGCCCTCAGCGGTGCCGAGGCCGCGACCGGCATCAGGGAGGCGCTGCGCGGGGGCCCGCCCGCCGGGACCACGGGGCCGGTGCGGATGCTGTACGGCTCCGATGCGTCGGGCTGCCGTCTGGTGCTGGCCGCCGACGGCAGGCGGACACCACCCGTGTGGACTGGTCTGGCCGTCCTCGACGACGGGGTCGCGGCCATGGAGGAGGGGCCGGCGCACAAGCGGCGCTGGCGCGCCTGGCTCTGGTGGAGCAATGTGCTGCAGTTCCTGGAACACGGCGGCGGTGACAGCGCGCAGCTGACGTCGGGCATGGTCGACGGCTTCCGTCCCGAGGTCCTCACCGTGACCGGCGGAGAGGGCTGGCTGACGTCCATGCGTGTCCCGGTCGACCGGGCCGAGCAGGAGCCCTCCGTCGTGGAAGTGGCCGCCGTGTCGGCCGTCCCCGCCGTACCGGCCGTCCCCGCCGTCATCGGGGACGAGAAGACGTCCGCACGCGAGCTGGAGGTGGCCGAGCAGCCCGGCGGCACCGGGCCCGCATTGGATCCCCGCTGGGACCGGGTCATCGAGTTGCTGGACCCGGAGGAGCCGGAACTCACCGCCCTCGCGCACACGCTGGCGTCGGCGGCGGCGCCGGTCCCCCGAGACGGCTACGAACTGGACGGTCAGGGCTGGCAGGCTGAACTCGCCTGGCCGGACGTCAGGATCGGCGTGGTCAGGGCCCCCCGCCCGACCGGCGACGAGCCGGACTACGAGGCCGAGGACCAGAAGCACGCCTTCGCGGCGGCCGGCTGGACGGTCCGTACGGCGGACGAGTGGGACGGCACGGAACTGATCGCCCGGCTCGGCGGCCGGGGCCGGAACGAGAACAGCACCAGCGACGGGGAGCCGAAGCGATGACCACCACCGGCGTCACACTGCGCCTGCTCGACAGGGCCGACAAGGAGATCCTGAAGCTGCCGCGCACGGTCAAGGGCGCCTTCTTCGACTTCCAGCACAAGTTCAGGACCAACCCGCACACCACCGGTCTCAAGCTCCAGCAGCTCAAGGGCGACCACCGGCTCTGGTCGGCACGCGTCAACGACGAGTACCGTGCCCTGCTGCTGCGGCTCGCCGACGACGACTGGCTGATCGTCTCCGTCAAGCACCGCAAGGACGTCTACAACCGGCTCTCGTACGGCGTCAACCAGGTCACCGGCGGCATCGAGTACGTCGATCTGGAGGTCGTGGAGGACAGCGTCCTGGGCAGGCTGCCTGGCGCGACCGCTCAGCCGCAGCCCACTCCCGAACCGCGGCCGTCGGCGCCCCTCCCGGAACTGCTGTTCACCGCCTGGTCCGACCGTCAGCTGACCGAACTCGGTGTCGCGGAACCCCTGTTGCCCGTCATCCGTACGCTCACGACGGAGGACCAGCTGCTCGGGCTCGTCGAGTACGCGCCGCAGCTGACCGGCGAGGTGCTGATCGCGCTGTTCGACGGCGCGTCGTACGAGGACGTACTCGACCAGGTGACCAGGCCGGTGGCCGCCACCGAGCCGGTCGACCCGGACGACCTCGCGGCAGCCGCCGAGCGGCCGGCGACGGTCGTCACCACCACGGACGAGGACCTCCGGGGAGCGCTGGAGAGCGGTGACTTCGGCCGGTGGAAGAGCTTCCTGCACCCCACACAGGCCAAGCTCGTCGAGCGCCGCTACAGCGGTCCTGCCCGAGTCGGAGGCGGGCCCGGGACGGGCAAGACGGTCGTCGCGCTGCACCGGGTGCGCCACCTCGTCCGGCAGCTCTCCCCCGGGCACGACAAGCCCGTCCTCCTCACCACCTTCAACAAGAACCTCGCCGCGGACCTGCGCTCCCGGCTGCTGGAGCTGGGCGGCGACGAACTGCTCAGCCGGGTCGAGGTCAGCCACGTCGACCAGCTGGCGCTGCGCGTCGTCCGCGAGGCCGAACCCGGCAACGGCAAGCAGGCCATCGACGACGGACAGGCCGTACGCGAGTGGCGCGCGCTGCTCGACGAACTGGGCGAGGACACCTGGGACCCGGAGTTCCTGCACGAGGAGTGGACCCAGGTCATCCTCGGTCAGGCCGTCGGCAGCCGCACCGATTACTTCCGGGCCCGGCGGGCCGGGCGGGGCAAGAGCATCGGCCGCGCCGAACGGGCCGAGATCTGGCAGCTCGCCGAACGCTTCACCCAGCGGCTCGACCGGCTCGGACGGCAGACCTGGGACCAGATCGCGGAGCGCGCGGCACGCCTGGAGATGGGCCGCGAGCAACGCATCCAGAACATCGCGCGGCAGCGGGAGGAAGCGGGTGGCCTCGACAACATCCACCTCCAGGACGGCTCCGGGGGCTGGCTGCGCCACCGCTACCGCCACATCGTGGTGGACGAGGCCCAGGACCTGCGCCCCGCCCACTGGAAGATGCTGCGCGCCATGGCCCCCCGTACGTCGGACGACCTGTTCCTGGTGGGCGACACCCACCAGCGCATCTACAAGAACCAGGTGACGCTCGGCAGTCTGGGCGTCAACATCCGCGGCCGATCAGCGAAGCTGACCCTCAGCTACCGCACCACACGGCAGATCCTGCGCTCGGCCCTCGGAGTCCTGGGCGAGACGACCTACGACGATCTCGACGGCGGCACGGATACCCTCGCCGGTTACCGGTCCGTGCTCAACGGCGGGCTCCCCGCCGGGCACGCCTTCCCTGACTGGGACGCCGAGCGGGAGGGCGTGGCCGCTCTGATCACAGGGTGGGACGCGGACACGGACACGGCTGTCCCGCACGAGCAGATCGCGGTGTGCGTCCCGACCAACCAGATGGCGACCGAGATGGGGTACACGCTGAAGCTGCACGGCATCGACGCGGTGGAGATCCGCTCCGACGGACCCAACGGCTCCACCGGCGTGCACATCGGCACGATGTTCCGGTTCAAGGGGCTGGAGTACCAGCGGATGATCATCGCGGGCGTGACCGACGGGCTCGTCCCGCGTGCGGACGTGAGCCGACTGCGTGACGTCGAACCCACGCGCTACCGGCACGAGATCCAGCGGGCCAGGTCTCTGCTCTTCGTGGCCGCGACCCGGGCCCGCGACAGCGTGGACGTCTTCTGGCACGGCAGGCCCAGCCCATTCCTGGACAGCTCGTGGGTGGAGACGGAGCACGGGGGCAGGTGACACCCGGCTCAGGGCGAGTCCCGCCTTGTGCCACCTGCGCTCCGACTACCGCGACGCTGGCGCGGTTGCGTCGCTGTTGAGAGGGCGTACTTCGCAGCACCGTCGACGTGCCGTTCACGGACGGTGGCACCTACACGACCATCCCTCACTTCACTGCGGAGTATCACGCAGCAAACCAGGTTCTCGTGGAACACGTCGCCGCACTCACCCAGAGCACGGGCGGCACGCCCGGGTAGGTCGCCCTCGCCTAACTCCTCGCCCATCACCCACAGCGCGCGGGCCATTGTGGGTTCAAGCTGATCAGCGAGGAGGCCGGGAAGGCGGACCGGACTGGCCCTAAGGACGCTCATCCCCAGTGTTCCTCCTGATAGCGCAGGAGGTCATCGCCATGGAGTTGCCTGGTGGCGTTGCCGACCCGGACCCAGAAGTCGGTGGCGCCGTTGCCGCCCTTGGCGGGCTTGGCGAACACCGGCCTACCTGCTGCGGCAACGCTGATCTGACAGACGACGTTGCCAGAAATTTCGGGGAAGTGTACGCGGACGGTGGTCGCTGTCGGGGTCGACAGGCTGCTGTCGAGGAGTTGGCGTACGAAGAGCTCGTACCCGTCGACGCTGGCCTGCGACTCCAGAGTGGCGAGGTCGTTCTCGATACCGAGGACAGTCCCGTCGTCAGCGACGCCGATATACAGGTTTCCGCCCTCGCCGTTCAGGAAGCCGCAGACGGCCTTGACGATGTTGTGCCGGAGGGACTTGTCGGCCTGCCGGGTGTGCACGTTCCAGCGGGCGCTTGCCTTGAACTCGGTGCCCTGGGACTCGCCGGCGGCGATCATGTCGGCCGGGGTGGTTGGGACGTACGTAGGGCGTTCTCCCGTGAGGGTTTCGAACGCTTCCCGCACGACCTTGGCGATTAGCTGGCGCCGCCGTTCCAGGAAGGTGAAATAGTCGAGCTGCTCCCAGCCGACCGGGAGCGCGTGCCACCGTACCTGCCGCTTGAGCGCCTCCGGGTCCATCGCGTCCGTGATTCTCGGCCAGTAGTCATGTGGTGCGTCGGTGTTGGACTGCTCGTCTGCTGGCCACGTCACGTAGGCCATGTTGGCGATGGCATTGACTTGGCGCCGGTCGGTGATACCCAGTCCGGCGAGTGTCTTGCGGTGGAACAGGTTGTCCCTGTCGACAGCCTTGGCTGGTTTGACTGAGGGGTCCAGCAGATCACGGATTCGTTGGTCGCCGAGGAGCATTTCGGCGTCAAGGATGTTGAGCGCCGCCTGGTAGGCGAACAGCACCGGTGAACGCGACGAGGATGTGTCCAACCGGTTCGGCAGGGAGATGTCCCAATAGTCGCCGGTGAAGTTCGCTGCGATGATCCGGTCGAGTTCCGCGGTGAAGGCTCGGCCGTCGCCTGACGGCAGACTGCCAATGCGTCCCAGGTCGAACTCCATCTGTGACTCCGGTGAGTTGGAGTACCGGCCGGTGGTGTGCGCCATGAAGAACCACCGGCCGATCACGGGACGGAGTTCATCGGCCGTCAGCCCGAAATCGTGGCGTCCGATCAGCCAGATCGTGTAGCTGTACAGCAGGGCGTTGTCGGAGGTGATCATCTTGCGGCTGCGGAAGCCAGCCGCCGTGACGCACTGGAAGAACTCGTGCCAGCTGGTCAGGTCCAGGACCTTCATGTGTGCTTGGGCGAGCCGGTCGAACTGCTCCTGCCGTCGAACGGCAGTGACCTTGCCGGTTTCGAGGTCCTTTCCTCGTAGGACGCTATAGACGTGCTGCAGCCGGGCGCGCCGGAAGGCGACGGCGACGGCTACACGCAGCAGTTGGTCCGGGCTGGGATCCAGAAAGGCGTTCCGAGGACTCGGACCGGGAAGTCCTACGATCACCGCGCTGCGGCTGAAGTCTTCGAGCTGGCGGCGCCCCTTCTCCCAATGCACTGACATCAGGGTGAGGATGAAGTCGGACTGGTTGAGCTTCACGCCTTCGGAGTTGATGCGCACGAAGATGTCGGCGACCTGCTCCTCGTTGGCCGAAGCGCCCAGCTCCACAACCTGGAAGCGAAACTCGTGCAGGTCCCGGACCCTGTCTATGCGTTCTTCGAGCTCATCCTTGGCAGCATCCGACAAAGGCTGTCCGCTGGCCTGTTCGAGCCGTTGAAAGAACTGCCGGACGGTGGGCTTGTAACCGCCTCGGGCCCAGAGCGCGGTGATGTCCGGTATGAAGTGAGCGTCACGCTCGATCGCCGCGTCCGCGACCTCGAACGTCTGGTCCTCCGGGTGGAACGCGATGCGAACGTTGATCTCGTCGAAGGACTTGGTGACGATCTTGCGCCCGGTGAGGACGGCGAACAGGGCAGTGAGCCGCTGCTGCCCGTCAACGACCAACAGCTGGGGTGTTCGATCGCCGGCTTCCGTTCCGATCTGCCGCGTCCCCACCTCAGCGCCGGTCTCCCAGAACATTAGGGTGCCGATCGGGTAACCCCGATACATCGAATCGAAGAGATCGCGGGTCTTCGCCGCGGACCAGACGAACGGGCGCTGAATGTCGGGGAGTCCGATGCGACCGCCTTCGATGTTCTCGATCAAGTGCCGGAGCGTGTAACCAGTGTCTCGATACAAAGTAGGTGGCACAGCCGAGGGCTCCTGACGTTCGAGGGCAGCTGGTCGGCGGAAGCGGTCAGAGCGTGGGAACAGCATCAGGTTTCTACCACGCGGACACGCTGCAGCGCAGGGCCAATGGCACTCGCCACAAGGAGGAATGCACAGCGGCGGCACCCAACTAGCCTCGCCCTTTCACGAGGCGGGCTGTCCGGCTGGTGAAAGCCCGAGGCTAGAACAGCAAACACACTCAACATGCGATGTCATCGGAAACAAGTCCGTTGAGCAGCACCGGATCCGACTCGCCCCTGCCCCATGACACCAGCCCTCTACACATGGGACGCGCCGGACAATACTGCTGAGTGCGCTCGACGCTTCCCATCCCGCCGTCCGCCGCCTTCTGAGCCCCCTTGCACCCCCAAGATGTTCGAAATGACCCGTCTGCCCCTCGGCGGGTTGGACGCGCCGGACAATACGCGACGGCGAATTCGACCCGGATTCGACCCGAAGAGTTTGTTCAAGTGCTAAACATGGCCTCTGACCTGCGGAAACGCGAAGCGGCAGACGAGTCAGGCTGTACGCCGGGTTCTGTGTCCGGAGAGACCTCACGATCCCCCCGGCGACGGCCATCCATCTAGGACCGGTGTTGCCACCGGCCTCGTGCGGTCTACCCGCGGACTCGGGCGGGCAGCCCTCGAACGTCCGCGCAGAGCCGCGCCTCTTTCGAAGCGGTGGCTCCTTTTGACCTTGCTCCGGGTGGGGTTTACCTAGCTGCCCAGGTCACCCTGGGCACTGGTGGTCTCTTACACCACCGTTTCACCCTTACCGAGGAGCGCCCTCTTTCAAGAGCGCAGCCCCGGCGGTCTGTTTTCTGTGGCACTGTCCCGCGGGTCACCCCGGGTGGCCGTTAGCCATCACCCTGCCCTGTGGAGCCCGGACGTTCCTCGGGGAGTTCCCGCTAGGGGCACTCCACGCGGCCGTCCGCCCGGCTCGTCTGCCGTGTCGACCATGCTACCGGGCGGGCGCGGCCCCGCCGACCGACGTCCGGTCCGCCCCCACCCGGCCCCGCCGTCGCCAGCACCGACCCCGCCAGAATCAACGTGAACGCCACCCCGATGCCGACCGTCAGGTCCTCGCCCAGGAACAGCGCCCCCGCCGCCACCGCGACCGCCGGGTTGACGTACGTGATCACTGTCGAGCGGGTCGGGCCGACCTCCTTGATCAGCTCCAGGAAGGCCACGAACGCCACCGCCGTGCAGATCACACCCAGGCCGGCGAGGGAGGTCAGCACCTGAGCCGAGGGCACGGTGGACGGCCAGGTCAGCGCCGCCGCCGGGGCGTACACGACCGCCGCCAACGCCAGGCACGGCGCCGTCAGTTGGAGCGTCGGGACGTCCTTCAGGTAGCGGGCCGCTATCAGCGGTGCCGTCGCGTAGCCGAGCACCGTCAGCAGCACCTCGGCCAGCGAGCGCGCGTCGCCGCCCGTCAGATGCGGGACCGTGAGGACCGTGACCCCGGACAGGCCAAGCGCCAGACCCGCCACCCGCCTGGCGCCCAACCGTTCCGCGTCGCCGAAGAAGCGCGCCATCAGCACGCCCACGATCGGTACGCCCGCGATCAGCAGCCCGGCGGTGGAGCTGGACAGGTGCCGTTCCGCGTCCGTCAGTGTGAACCACGGGCCGATGATCTCTATGCACGCGAAGGCCAGCATCGGGCGCCAGTGCGACCGGACCACACGAGTCAGGCCGCCCTGTCGTAGGGCGAAGGGGAGCAGGAGTACCGCGCCCAGGGCGCAGCGTGTGAAGACGACCATGGACGGGGAGAGCGGGGCGTCCACCGCCACCTTGATCATCAGGTAGGGGATGCCCCACACCACTCCCATCAGGGAGAACAGGAACCAGCCGCGTGCAGTCATACGGCGAGGATGCGCCGCCCCCTCATCGCGCGTCTTGAACGCTGTTGCGGTACGCCGCCGGGGTCACCCCCAGCACCCGCCGGAACCAGCGGGTCAGATGCGCCTGGTCGGCGAAGCCCACCTGGGCCGCGACCTCGGCGGGGCGCCCGCCCGCCTCCAGCAGTCCGCGTGCCCGGGTGACCCGGTACTGGGCGAGCCAGGCGTACGGCGGTATGCCCATCGTCGTACGGAAGGCGCGGAGGAGCTGGTAGCGGGACAGGCCGAAGTCCGTGGCCAGGGCCGAGAGCGACGGCGGGGTCAGCAGGTCGTCGGCCAGGCGGTCCCTCACCGCGTGGGCCACCCAGGCCGCGCCCGGGATCTCGTCCGGTGCCGGGCGGGATGTCGAGTGGCGGCGGGCCAGGGCCGCCAGCAGCCACGGGAGGCGGGACTCGGCCTCCAACGGGTCGGGGCAGAGGCTGAGTTCGGTGTGCGCGAGGCGGAACGCGCGGGCGAGTTCGGCGTCGTCGAGGAGCGGTTCGCGGAAGTGCGGGACGCCGCCGAGGGTGCCGTCGGTCAGCAGTGCCGGGTCGGCGTAGAGGGCACGGTAGGCGTAGCCGTCGGTGGTGTTGGCGGGGCCGCCGGTGTGCATTTCGCCGGGGGCGAGGACGACGATGGAGCCGGGGGCCGTACGGATGTGGCCGCCGCGGTAGTCGATGAGTTCGGAGCCGTCGACGCAGACGCCGATCGTGAACTCCTCGTGGGCGTGCGGGGCGTAGACGTGCCGGTCGAAGCGGGCGGTGAGGAGGTCGAGCGGCGGGCCGCAGTGGCCCAGTCTCGCCCTCGTCCACAGGGCCTGTTCGCGTGCGTTCACCAGTGGGACCCCCTTTCCTCAAGAGTGCAACGCGGCGGGGACGCACGCTATGCCCAGGTCAGCGCCCGCTCCAGGACGTCGAAGGCCGCGTTCATCCGGGCCCGGTGGTCCTCGGCCGTAGCTTCCCCGCGTTCGCCGGCGAGCAGGCGGCGCGCGGTGGTGACGTACACCGATCGGTACGCGGCGACGATCAGGGCCGCGGTCAGGGCGGGGTCGGGGGTGCCGGGGGTGCCGGGGGCGGTCTCGGCGAGGGCGTCGGACAGGGCGTTCTCGATCTCCTCCAGGCCTTCGCGGGCCCGGGCGCGCAGGGCGGGCGAGTCGATCACGACCTGCCAGAAGGCCGGGAAGTTGTCGTTGGGGCCGGCCAACGGGTGGTGCTGGTCGCGGAGTTCGAGTGTGAGGCGGCGCAGCGCGGCGAGCGGGGTCTCGCCCGGGGCGCGGTGGCGTACCGCGCCGCTGAGCACCTCGACCGCCTCGGGGATGCGGTCGAGGAACAGGTCCTCCTTGCGCGGGAAGTAGTTGAAGACGGTCATCGTCGACACCTCGGCGGCGCGTGCGACCTCCGCGACCGACACCCCGTCGAAGCCGCGCGCCTTGAACAGGTCCGTGGCCACGTTCGAGATCCGCTGCCGGGTCGCCCGCTTCTTGCGCTCCCTCAGAGAGAGCTCGCCCTCACCATCGCTCATGAGAATAGTGTAGCGAACATAATTTTTTAGTGACTACACTCTTGGCCATGGACACTGACACGAACACCGAGAAGAACACCGACTACGACGTCGTCGTCTCCGGCGCCGGCCCCGTAGGCCTGCTCCTGGCCGCCGAGCTGACCCTCGGCGGGGCCCGGGTGCTGGTCGTGGAGCGGCTGGCCGAGGTCGACGAGACCATCAAGGCCGGCGGCCTCAACTCCACGACCACCGTGGCCCTTTACCGGCGCGGGCTGCTCCCCGAGCTGACCGGGATACACCAGGAGGCGATGAACCGCTTCAAGGAGTTCACGCGGACGCACGGCGACGGCGACACCGACAGCGGCAACAACCCCGTGCCGCCGCCCAAGTTCGCCGGGCACTTCTCCGGGATCATGCTGCGGGCCGATCTGCTCGACGAGTCGGACCCGGCCTTCGCGGGTCTCGGCCCGGCCGACCGCGTCGGGCTCGTCCCGCAGGCCCCGCTGGAGCGGCTGCTCGGCCGGCACGCCGACGCACTCGGCGTCGAGGTGCGCAGGCAGGTCGAGTTGACCGGCTTCGACACCGACGAGGACGGGGTGACGGTCCGCCTCGCTCCCACGGACGGTTCCGCGCCGTACGCCGTCCGGGCCGGCTGGCTGGTCGGCTGCGACGGTGGCCGCAGTCTCGTGCGCAAGCTCACCGGGATCCAATTCCCGGGCACCGCACCGGAGATCACCGGCTACCAGGCCATCGCCGACATGACCGGCACCGAGCCGCTCAGCGGCGGCTGGAACACCACCGACGTGGGGACGTACGCCTTCGGTCCGTTGCCGGGACGGATCCTGACCGTCGAGTTCGACGGGCCGCCCGAGGACCGCCAATCCCCCGTCACCGTCGATGAGTTGCAGGCGAGTGTGCGCCGGGTGACCGGTGTCGATGTCACCGTGCACAAGGTCCACTCCTCGACCCGGTTCACCGACAACTGTCGTCAGGCGGACACCTATCGGGCGGGCCGGGTGCTGCTCGCGGGCGACGCGGCGCACGTCCACTCGCCGTTCGGCGGGCAGGGGCTCAACCTCGGTGTCGGGGACGCGATGAACCTCGGCTGGAAGCTCGCCCTGGTGGTGAGCGGCAGGGCACCGGTCGAGCTGCTCGACAGCTACACCGCGGAACGGCACCCGATCGGCGCCTGGGTGCTCGACTGGACGCGTGCCCAGATCGCGGTGATGCGCCCCGAGCCGCACTCCCGGGCCCTGCGCTCGGTGGTCACCGACCTCGCGGGGACGGTGGACGGGACGACGTATCTCGTGAAGCGGATCTCCGGCGTCTGGCAGCACTACGACCTCCCCGGCGACCACCCGTTGACCGGCCGCAGCGCCCCCGACCTCGAACTCGCCGACGGCACCCGCCTCGCCGACCACCTCCACCACGGCCGCGCCCTCCTCCTCGACCTCGCCGACGACCCGAAACTCCGGGCCCGCGCGGACGGCTACGAGGGTGTGGTGGACGTCCTCACCGCCTCCTGCCCCGGGCGGCCGGAGCTCGCCGGGCTGCTGGTGCGGCCCGACGGATTCACCGCCTGGGCGGCGGACACGGACGGCGGCGAGGGCGATCCGGCCGACGCGCTGCGGCTGTGGTTCGGCGCGCCGGTCGGTGCTTGACCCTGCCGTAACGTCAGCGTTTCCACGTCCTGCTGCGGAACTTTCCGGCGGTTCACCGCGTCGTGCTCGCCCTGGACGTCTACACCATCGTGTTCGTCGTCGGCATGCACGCGGCCTTCACGGTCCGCCCGCACGTCCTGACGGCGGACTCGCTCCGGATCCGCCGGGGCGTCCGTGTCGACCTGCGCATACCGCTGGAGCAAGTTGCCTCCGTACGGCGGGAGTTGCGGATGACCCACCAGCCGACCGACGGCGAACTGAACCTCCCCGTCGGCTCGCAGACCACCGTCACACTCCAACTCACCGAGCCCGTAACCCACTTCACCTTCCTCGGGCGCCAACGGGAGGTCGCCACCGTCCGCTTCCACGCCGACGGCGCCGACACCCTCGTAGCGGCGGTCAAGCAGGCGCGAACCGTACCTTCGACGTCCCCGGGTCCGCCTGTGTGAGCCGGACCCGCAGCCGCTCCCCCAGCGGCAGCGGAGTCGTACCGCCGTCGAGGCGGGCGACGACGGCCGGGGAGTCCAACTGCACCTTTCCCACGGCGGGTTGGTGTTCGTCCACGTCGACGACATAGCCGTCGAAGAGGTCGCCGACGCGGTCCTTCAGCAGTGCGGCCTCGACGATGTCGACGCACTCGCGCTCGACCGTGCCCGCGAGGCGGGTGCCGTCGGCCATCTGTTTGGGGAGGGCGTCGAGGCCGGCCAGGACCCAGGCGGGCGGGGACGCGGGAGAGAGGCAGATCTCGGCGGCGTAGCGGTCGACGAGGCGTCGTAGCGGGGCAGTGCAGTGGGTGTAAGGGGCGGCCACCGCCGCATGGGTGGTGATGGCGGGGAGGTTCCCGTCCCTGAAAACCGTGTAGCCCGCGCCGCGCAGCAGGGTCGTGCACTCCTGGAGGAAGGCCGCGTGGTGCGGGAGGCGCGGGTCGAGGGAGCGGATGAGTGCGGCGTACGACATGTGGTGCGGCCAGTCGATGTGCAGGGCGTGCGCGGTGCGGTGCAGGCGGCCGACCGCGCCGTCCGGGGCGGCGGGCAGGGTGCGCAGGACGCCCGTGCCGTGCGCGAGCATCAGGCCGGCCGCGGCCATGCCGGTGAGCAGGGAGATCTGGGCGTTCCAGCCGTCGGCGGGGAGCGGGGCGCGGTAGGCGAGTTCGTAGGTGCCGTCGCGCTCGACGATCTCCTGTTCGGGCACGTTGAGGGAGATGCCGCCGCGCTCCACCTCCAGGCGTTCGCGCGCCTCGCCGATGTCCTTGAGCAGCGCGACCGGTTCCTCGGCGGTGCCCGCTTCGATCCGTCGCTGCACGGTCGCGTAGTCGAGCTTGGCCCGGCTGCGGACCAGCGCACGGTGGACGTCGACGGCGACGGTACGGCCGTCCGCGTCCAGGTCGATCGTCCACAGCACCGCCGGCCGGGTCGTGTCCGGCAGCAGACTCGCGGCGCCCTCGCTGAGCAGGGGCGGGTGCAGCGGGGTCTTCTCGTCGGGGAAGTAGAGGGTGGTGACGCGGCGGTGGGCCTCCGCGTCGAGCGCCCCGCCGGGCACGACGAAGGAGGCGACGTCGGCGATGGCGTACCGGACGCGGAAGCCGCCGGTCACTCGGCGGGAGAGGTGCATCGCCTGGTCGAGGTCCATGGACGTGGGCGGGTCGACGGTGAAGAAGGGGATGTCGGTCGCGTCCAGGACCGGGGGCAGCGGGGCCGCGGCCGCCCGTTCCGCCTCGGCCAGTACCTCCGGCGGGAAGCTCTCGGGTACGCCGAGTTCGGTGCGGAGCGCGGCGAGGGCGGCACGGAGCGGGGCTTCGGGGGTGCCGGTCACCCGGATACGGCGGCGGGGCATGACACGAGCGTAGGCACAATCCGCCCGGCCGCACCCTTTACGCTGGCGCAGCACCCACCGTAAGGAGAAACCCACCGTGCTCGTCCTGCTGCCGCCCTCCGAAGGCAAGGCCTCCTCCGGCCGCGGTGCCCCGCTCAAGCCGGAATCGCTGTCGCTGCCGGGACTCGCCGACGCCCGCGCAGCCGTGCTCGACGAACTCGTCGAGTTGTGCGCGGCCGACGAGGACAAGGCGCGCGAGGTGCTCGGGCTGAGCGAAGGGCTGCGCGGCGAGATCGCGAAGAACGTCGGCCTGCGGACCGCCGGCGCGCGGCCCGCCGGGGAGATCTACACGGGTGTCCTCTACGACGCCCTCGACCTGGCTTCGCTGGACACGGCCGCGAAGAAGCGTGCCGCGCGCTCGCTGCTCGTCTTCTCCGGGCTGTGGGGCGCGGTGCGGGTGACGGACCGGATTCCGTCGTACCGCTGCTCGATGGGGGTACGACTGCCGGGGCTCGGGGCGCTGGGCGCGCACTGGCGGGCACCGATGGCGGCCGTGCTGCCCGAGGCCGCCGGGAACGGGCTCGTGCTCGACCTGCGGTCCTCGGCGTACGCGGCGGCGTGGAAGCCGAAGGGCGAGGTCGCGGAGCGCACGGCGACCGTACGGGTGCTGCACGCGCCGACCCGGAAGGTCGTCAGCCACTTCAACAAGGCGACGAAGGGGCGGATCGTACGGAGTCTGCTGAGCGCGTCGGTCGCGCCTGGGACGCCGGCCGAACTGGTGGACGCGTTGCGCGGGCTGGGGTACGAGGTGGAGGCGGAGGCGCCCGGGCAGGCGGGGCGGGCCTGGTCGCTGGATGTGCTGGTGGACGAGATTCACTGAGCGTTTCTTCCCGGCGCGGATGCGCGTTGCATTCTGCGCAATGACCTTTGCGCAGAATGCTTGAGCTCGGCAGGATGAGGCCATGGCCTCCTCCTCGCTGCTCGATCTCGCTCCCGTGCTGCCCGTCGTCGTCATCGAGGACGCGGCCGACGCCGTACCGCTCGCTCGGGCGCTGGTCGCCGGGGGGCTGCCGGCGATCGAGGTGACCTTGCGGACGCCGGCCGCGCTGGAGGCGCTGCGGGCGATCGCGGACGAGGTGTCGGGGGCGGTCGTCGGGGTCGGGACCGTACTGACTCCGGGGCAGGTGAAGGAGTCGGTGGCGGCGGGGGCCGGTTTCCTGGTGAGCCCCGGGTGGACCGAGCTGCTGCTGGAGGCGATGCAGGGGTCCGGAGTGCCGTTCCTGCCGGGGGTGTCGACCACGTCGGAGGTCGTGGCGCTGCTGGAGCGCGGGGTGCGGGAGATGAAGTTCTTCCCGGCCGCGGCGGCGGGCGGTACGGCCTATCTCGGGTCGCTGGCCGGGCCGTTGCCGCAGGCGCGGTTCTGCCCCACGGGTGGGATAGGGATCGACTCGGCGCCTGAATACCTGGCGTTGCCCAACGTCGGCTGTGTGGGCGGGAGTTGGATGATCCCGGCGGACGCGGTGGCCGCGCGGGACTGGGGGCGGATCGAGGCGCTGGCCCGCGAGGCGGCGACGCTCAGCGCAGGTGGGACGTGTCGTTGAACAGCCGTACGCTCGCGTTGCCGTCCGCGTAGTACGCCACCGCGGAGAGCGAGGCCGCCGAGAGTTCCATGCGGAACAGGGACTCCGGCGGGGCGCCCAGGGCGAGTTGGACGAAGGTCTTGATCGGCGTGACGTGCGTAACGAGCAGGACCGTGCGGCCCGCGTAGGCCGCGATCAGCTTGTCGCGGGTGGCGGCGATACGGGTCGCCGTCGCCGCGAAACTCTCGCCGCCGCCGGTGGGTTGGGCCGTGGGGTCGGCCAGCCAGGTCGTCAGGTCGTCCGGGTAGCGCTCCCTGACCTCGCCGAAGGTGAGGCCCTCCCACGCGCCGAAGTCCGTTTCGCGCAGGCCCTCTTCGATCGTCACGTCCAGGCCGAGACGGTCGGCCACGGCCGCGGCGGTCTCGCGGGTGCGGGTGAGGGGGGACGCGAGGATGTGCTGGATGGTGCCGCGGGCCGCCAACGCCGTTGCCGCGCGGGCGGCTTGGTCCTGGCCGACGGGTGAGAGGGAGGGGTTGGTGCCGCCGCTGCCGGAGAAGCGCTTTTGGGGTGTCAGGGGGGTTTCTCCGTGGCGGAGTAGGACGAATGTTGCGGGGGCGGTCATGTCTGCGGGGGCCCAACCCGGGCTGGGGGCGGCCACGTTGAGGGCGGCTCGGACGTCAGTTTTGTCGGTTGTCGTCACAGTTGCGGCCGGTGGGGGCTGGTCGCGCCCGCGCGGCGGAGCCGCAAATGTCTCAGCCCCGCGCCCCTGGACGGGCTTCGCCCCATCGTCCATCGCCTTGTTCGCCAGTCTGTCCGCGTGTTTGTTCTTCTCCCGGGGGATCCACTCGTACGTCACCCGGTCCGCCGGAAACACCGAACCCGCCTCCGCCGCCAAAGGCTTCATATCAGGGTGCTTGATCTTCCAGCGGCCCGACATCTGTTCCACGACGAGCTTGGAGTCCATGCGGACGTGGATCCGGGCAGCGGGGTCCAGGGCGTGGGCGGCGCGCAGGCCCGCGATCAGGCCTCGGTACTCGGCGACGTTGTTCGTGGCGACGCCGATGTACTCGGCCTCCTCCACCAGGGTCTCCCCCGTCGTCGCGTCGACGACCACGCTGCCGTAGCCCGCGGGCCCCGGGTTGCCCCGGGAACCGCCGTCGGCCTCGACGATGAACTCCCGCACCGTGAACGCTCCTTGAAAGACCTACAGACCCGACTCGGACGTGCGCACCAGGATGCGGCGGCAGTTCTCGCAGCGGACCACCGTGTCGGGGGCCGCCGCGCGGATCTCGTTGATGTCGGTGATGGCGAGCTCCTGGCGGCAGCCCTGGCAGGTGCGCTGGTAGAGCTTGGCCGCGCCGATGCCGCCCTGCTGCTGGCGGAGCTTGTCGTAGAGCTTGAGGAGGTCGGCGGGGATGGTGGCCGCGATGACCTCGCGCTCCTTCTCGGCCTTGGCCTCGTCGGCGTCGAGGGTCTCGGCGGCGGCGTCACGGCGGGCGGTCGCGTCGTCGATCTTGCCCTGGACGGAGCCGACCCGCTCGGTCAGTTCGGCGGTGCGCTCCTGCGCGGACTCACGGCGCTCCATGACCTCCAGGACGATGTCCTCCAGGTCGCCCTGGCGCTTGGCGAGGGAGACGATCTCGCGCTGGAGGTTCTCCAGGTCCTTGGGCGAGGTGACGGCGCCGGAGTCGAGGCGCTGCTGGTCGCGGGTGGCGCGCTGGCGGACCTGGTCGACGTCCTGCTCGGCCTTGGTCTGCTCGCGGGCGCAGTCGCTCTCCTCGGTCTGCACGGCCACGAGCAGGTCGCGCAGCTGCGTGAGGTCCTTGGTCAGCGCGTCGATCTCGGCGTGCTCGGGCAGTGAGTTGCGCTTGTGCGCGAGCTGCTGGAGGCGTACGTCGAGGGCCTGGACGTCGAGAAGTCGGATCTGGTCGGCGGGCGCGGCGTTCAGTTGGGGGCTCCCAGTGGGTCAGGTGTGGTGGCGGACGCCGCGTGGGCGGTCCAGGGGTCGGTGACCGTCTTGGAGACGTGGACCCTGAGGTCCCATCCCTCGCGGTCGGAGATCTCGTCGAGCTGGGCGGCGGCCAGCTCGCACCAGGGCCACTCGGTGGCCCAGTGCGCCGCGTCGAGCAGCGCGAGAGGACTGTGGGCGCGGGCCTCGGACACCGGGTGGTGGCGGAGGTCCGCGGTGAGGAAGGCGTCGACGCCGGCCGCCCGTACGTCGTCGAAGAGGCTGTCGCCGGAGCCGCCGCTGACGGCGACCGTGCGGACCAGGGCGTCGGGGTCGCCGGCGACGCGGATGCCCTGGGCGGTGGCGGGCAGGCGCTCGGCGGCGCGGGCCGCGAGTTCACGGACGGTGAGCGGGTGGTCCAGCTCGCAGACGCGGCCGAGGCCCCGGCGGCCGTCGGGGTCGGTGGGGTCCGGCACGAGGGGGCGTACGACACGGAGGTCGAGCGCGCCCGCGAGGGCGTCGGAGACTCCCGGGTCGGCGCGGTCGGCGTTGGTGTGGGCGACGTGCAGCGCGATGTCGTGCTTGATCAGGGTGTGCACCACGCGGCCCTTGAAGGTGGAGGCCGCGACCGTGGTCGTACCGCGCAGGTAGAGGGGGTGGTGGGTGACCAGCAGGTCGGCGCCCAGTTTCACGGCCTCGTCGACGATCTCCTGGACCGGGTCGACGGCGAACAGCACGCGCGTGACGCCCTGATCCGGGTCGCCCGTGACGGTGCCGACCGCGTCCCAGGACTCGGCCCGTTCGGCGGGCCACAGGTTCTCCAGCGCGGCGACGACTTCGGACAGGCGTGGTGCGGACTGACGGGATACGGGCTGACGGGGCACGGGCAAAGGCTACCTGGCCGCACTGTGGGGCTGAACCGCTGAAGCGGTCGTAGACGGGCTACGGCCACGTTCAGCACACCGGTCCCGGTTTCCTCAGGCGAATCGTTACTTGGCCACCCTTATGTGTGATGAGGCTGCTCATCGGTCCCACGTCCGTACGTACGAAAACTAGTTTCGTCGCCGGAGGTGACCGAACCATGACGGCCTGTGCGATCGAGCCCACGGCGGCGGACGAGGACGGGGACGAGTGCGGGGAGACGCGGACTGACGGTGCCGGGGGCACCGTGTGCGCGATCACCGCGGACGGGGCGTACGCGGCCCGCCTCGCGCCGGCCGGCGACTGCCTGTTCCCGGAGCGGTGGACCCTGGACGGCCCCGAGCCGTACGCGGTGCCGCTGCCCGGCAACCAGCCCGAGGAGCCCGGCAGCGAGGTGCAGCCGATGGGCGACGGGCGGGTGCTCATCCGGCGGCTGGTGGATGGGAGGCACACGTTCTCGCTGCTCTACCCGACCGGCCCGGGCACCGGTGAGCTGCCGCTCGGCGCGGTCGAGTGCCCGGACCCGGACACCCGGCTGCGGCTGCTCCCGCCCGCGCCGGGGGGCGAGAAGGCGTACGCCCTCGCCGTGGGCCGGCGGTCGACGGCCGTGTGGCTGGTGGCGGGGGGTGCCTTCGGGCCCGAGCATCTCGCGATGGTGCCGGGGCGCTGTTCGGGCGGGGTGTGGCTCGACCGGGCGGGGCGGATGCTGGCGCTGGACCGGGAGGTCGGCGGGCGGACCAAGGCGATCGTGGTCGACCTGGAGCGGGACGGGGAGGTGTCGCCGCTGCTGCAGATCGCCGCGGACAGCGACGACCGGCTGCTCGCGGCCGACCCCGACAGCGGGCTGCTCCTCATCCGCTCGGACGCGCCCTCGCCGGGGCGGGGGGACCGGCTGGGCTGGGGGGTGATCGGCTCCACGCTGCCGGTGCGGTTCCCGGAGTGCCTGCGGGTGGCGGACTGCACGGTGACGCCGTTCGCGATCCAGCCGGGGCAGGTGCTGATGCCGGAGAACTGCGGGGTGGCGCTGCGTATCGACGGGCCGGGCGGCAGTTGGCTCGGCGTGTGGCGGCCCACGGACCGGCAGCTGCTCCAACTCCCGGCGCCCGAGGGGTGGTTGGCGGGCGCCGGGCTGTGGAGCGAGGACGGGGTGCTGCAACTGCCGTACGCCACACGGGAAGTGCCGTGCGGTGTGGCGCGGTTCGCGGTGCCCAGGGGGGCGGGGGACAACGGGGGCCCGGGGGCCGGGGGGACCCCTGGGGTAACGGGGGGAAAGGGGGGTACGGGGGATACACGCCCGGGGGATCCGGTTCGGGACGGGACGGTGGGTGCGCCTGGGGAGGCCGCGCCCGAGCCGTCTCAACCGTCCGAACCGGATCCTCCGGTGCCGGTCGCACCGCGTCCGGTGCCGTTGCGGGAGGCGCCGCTCAAAGGCCGGGTGGCCGTCGGGTAACAAAGTGGTGCGGCTCGGTAACGAAGTCGTTCCGGACGGCGGTCCGCCTCGCGTCGGCCCCGGAACGGCTGGATAAGATCGCCGAGCTGCATGAAGGATCTTGTTACTACGGGGTGAAGTTTCCGATGAACGACACGAGCACCGCACAGACGATGTCCGCCGACACGCAGGACACCTCCGGCCACGGCAAGCACCGGGGCCCGGTCTCGGCGCAGGACGGCGATTCGGCCGCCCACGGCCGTCACCGCAAGCCGTCGGAGCAGTCCGAGTACGCGAACGCCTGACGGCACGTCGGGCACCTTGCACCACACGGCCCCGCCCGTCCTCGGACGGGCGGGGCCGTCGCGTTCCCTACGCTCCGCCCGGCTCCCGCTTGAGCCCGAGCACCTCGGCCGCGGCGAACGTCTCCTCCGCCGGCCGCCGGGCGTAGTGCGGAGTGAGTACGGCGTCCAGCTCGTCGTAGGTGAAGGTGTCCTGCTTGCTGTCGAACTTGGCCTGCACGTGCGGGCGTTCGACGATCGCGACCATGCCGCCGTGCACGACGAGCAGCTGTCCGTTGATCCGGGCGGCGGCGGGCGAGGCCAAGTAGCCGACGAGCGGGGCGACATGCTCGGGGGCAAGGGGGTCGAGGCCTTCGTCGGGCTCCTGGAAACCGGCGAAGACGTCCTCGGTCATCCGGGTGCGGGCGCGCGGGCAGATGGCGTTCGCGGTGACGCCGTACTTGGCCAGCGCGAGCGCGGTGGAGGTGGTCAGGCCGACGATTCCGCCTTTAGCCGCCGCGTAGTTGGGCTGACCGGCGGAACCGGCGAGGAACGCCTCGGAGGAGGTGTTCACGATCCGCCCGTACACCGGGGCTCCCGTCTCCTTGGACCGCCTGCGCCAGTGCGCGGACGCGAAGTGGGTGGTGTTGAAGTGGCCCTTGAGGTGGACCCGGATCACCGAGTCCCACTCTCCCTCCGTCATGGAGAAGACCATGCGGTCGCGGAGGATGCCCGCGTTGTTGACGAGGATGTCGAGGCCGCCGAGCTCGTCGATCGCCAGCTCGACGAGCTCGCCGGCCTGTTGGGTGTCGGCCACGTCCCCGGTGTGGGCGACGGCCCGGCCGCCCGCCTCGCGGATCTCGGCGGCGACCCGTTCGGCGGGGCCCGCGGAGGCCTCGCCGGAGCCGTCCCGGCCCGGTTGTCCGTAGTCGTTGACGACCACGGCCGCGCCGAGCCGGGCGAGTTCGAGCGCCTCGGCCCGGCCGAGCCCGCGTCCGGCGCCGGTGACGATCGCGACCAGGCCCTGAAGTGGCTGTGTCATGACCGGCCTTCAGATCTCGATGCAGGTGCGCAGGGCGGTCCCCGAACGCATCTGGTCCAGGGCCTCGTTGATGTCGGCGAGCGGCACCCGGTGGGTGATCAGGCCCTCCAGGTCGACGCGGCCCGCCCGCCACAGGGCGATCGTGCGCTCGTAGGAACGCAGCACGTCTCCCCCGCCGTACATCGAGGGCAGGATGCGCTTCTCGTCGAAGAACAGCTCGAACATGTTGAGTTGGAGGAAGTCGTCGAGGGCGCCCGCGCCGACGATGACGAGGGTGCCGCCGCGCCGGGTGTTCTCGTAGGCGGTGCGGGCGGTGGCGGAGCGGCCGACGACCTCGAAGACGTAGTCGAAGCCCTCGCCCGCGGTGACCTCCTGCTTGGCGGCGGCCAGCTCGTCCGGTGAGACCGCCCTGGTGGCACCGAACCTGAGCGCGGCCTCGCGGCGCGAGGCGACCGGGTCGACGGCGACGATCTCGGCGGCGCCCTTGAGGCGGGCACCCTGGATCGCGGAGATGCCGACACCGCCGCAGCCGATCACGGCCACCGACGAACCGGCCTCGACGTCCGCGGTGTTGAGGGCGGCGCCGAGTCCGGTGGTGACGCCGCAGCCGATGAGGGCCGCGATGTCGAAGGGCACGTCGTCGGGGATCGGTACGGCGCAACCGGCGTCGACGACGACCTCCTCGGCGAAGGTGCCGGTGCCCGCGAAGCCGAACACATCGCCGCCGGGGCGCTTGAAGTTGGGGGTGCCCGCGTTCATGAACCCGGCCAGACACAGCTGGGTCTGGCCGCGCTTGCAGGCGGCGCACACACCGCAGGCCGGCAGCCAGCAGACCACGACCCGGTCGCCGGGCTTCAAGTGGCTTACGCCCTCGCCGACTTCGAGGATCTCCCCCGCGCCCTCGTGCCCTGGTACGAAGGGAGCGGGCTGCGGCAGTACGCCGGCCATAGCGGACAGGTCCGAGTGGCACAGCCCCGTGGCGCGCACCCGGATCCTGACCCGGCCGGGCCCGAATCCCGTCGCCTCGACGTCGTCGAGGACTTCCAGCTTGTCCTGGCCTATCTCGTGCAGTACGGCTGCGCGCATGGGGCGCTCCCCTCGACTCTGCTCAACTCGGGCCTGGTTCAGGAGTGTTCGACGGTCGTGTCGGCGAGGACGGGAGCGTCCTCGCGCTCCACGGCGCTCACCGCGACCCGCACTTCGGTGTCGCCCTGCCGCCACATGCGGATGCGCAGCGTCTCGCCGGGGAAGACGACTCCGGCGAACCGGGTGTCGTAGCCGCGCACCCGGGTCACATCGCCGTCGAGCAGGGTGTCGACGACGGCCTTGAGCGTCATGCCGTACGTGCACAGCCCGTGCAGGATGGGCCGGTCGAACCCGGCGACCTTGGCGAACTCGGGGTCGGCGTGCAGCGGGTTCCAGTCGCCGGAGAGGCGGTACAGGAGTGCCTGGTCCTCGCGGATGTGCCGCTCGACCACCTTGTCGGGGGCGCCTGTCGGCGGTTCGAGGCGGGTGGAGGGGCCGCGGTCGCCGCCCCATCCCCCCTCCCCCCGTACGAAGATCTGCGCGTCGTTGGTCCACAACGGGCCGTCGGCGTCGGCGACTTCGGTGCGCATGACGAGGACGGCGGCCTTGCCCTTGTCGTACACGGCGGCGATGTTGCCGGTGCTGGTCGCGGTGCCCTTCGCCGGGATGGGCCGGTGCAGGCGCAGGGACTGGCCGCCGTGCAGGACGCGGGCGAGGTCGACCTCGATGCCGGGCATGGACAGGCCGCTGATCACGCCGGGTGAGCCGTTGCCCGCGACGGTGGCGAAGCTCGGCAGGACGTGCAGCCGGGACTCCAGGGTGTAGCGCAGCTCGTCGGGGTCGGTCGCCGGGGTGCCCGCGCCGAGGCCGAGGTGGTAGAGCTGGACGTCCTTGGTGGTCCAGGAGATCTCGCCGGTCCGGGGTTCGGCCGCGAGGGCCAGGGCTGCGTCGATGGGCATGGGGCTCCTGATCGCCGGTGGTCGAAGACCTCGGTGCGGCCGTCCGCACCGTCGGCCGCACCGAGGTCGTCACGGGCCGACCTAGAACGCGTTCCAGTCCGGCGACCCTTGTATAGCCCAGCACCCGGCAGTTGTGAAGGCTCCTGACACTGTGTCAGGTCCGGGTGCCGCGGCTGGGGACCAGTGACATTTGTCCTGCCCGAGTCCGTACAAGCGCATCTGCCGGACAGGGGGCGCGAGTTCGTAGCGTCGTACCCATGACACAGACAGGTGGGACAGAGCGCACGGTGTCCTTCGCGGGGGCGGTCAAGACCTTCGGCGCGGTGCGTGCCGTCGACGGGGTGGACCTGGAGATCGGGCGCGGCGAGACGGTCGCGCTGCTCGGGCGCAACGGCGCGGGCAAGTCGACGGCGATCTCGCTGCTGCTCGGGCTGAACGCGCCCGACGCCGGCACGGTCGAACTGTTCGGCGCGGTGCCCGAGTCGGCCGTACGCGGCGGCCTGGTGGGGGCGATGCTCCAGGAGGCGCGGGCGGTGCCCCGGGTCACCGTCGGTGAGCTGGTCGCGTTCGTCGCCCGGCGCTATCCGGCGCCGATGCCCGTCGCGCGGGCCCTGGAGCTGGCCGGGATCGGCGAGCTGGCCGGCCGGCGGGTGGACCGGCTGTCGGGCGGGCAGACGCAGCGGGTGCGGTTCGCCGTGGCGCTGGCGGGCAACCCGTCGCTGATCGTGCTGGACGAGCCGACCGCCGCACTCGATGTGGAGGCGCGGCACGCGTTCTGGCAGTCGATGCGGGCGTACGCGCGGCGCGGCCACACCGTGCTGTTCTCCACTCACTACTTGGAGGAGGCCGACGCGCACGCCGACCGGATCGTCGTCATCGACCGCGGCCGGATCGTCGCCGACGGCACCGGCGAGCAGCTCAAGCGGGCGGCCGGCGGCAGCCTCGTCACCATCGACCTGGCGGGCCGCCCCACCGAAGGCCTCGACCGGCTGCCCGGCGTACGCACCCTGGAAGTCCGCGGCGACCGCGCCCTGTTGCGCACCGACGACTCCGACGCGACGGTACGCGCGCTGGCGGAACTGGACGCGATCCACGGCCTGGAGGTCGCGCCGGCGTCGCTCGACCACGCGTTCCTGGCACTGACGGCACGTGAACTCGACCTGGAGACGGTGTGATGCGCGACCGCCTGCGGCTCGCGGACGGCCGGACCGAGCGCGCCCCTGGTTCGACGACCGGCCGCACGGACACGGACCGCCCGCACGACGCCGTCCCCGCGGCCCCGCACCACCGCTCCCCTGCCCGCACGACCCCCGAGACGGAGACCGTCCGATGATCGACTACCTGCGCCTCGAAGTCCGCCGGACCCTGCGCGACGTCGGCTTCGTGATCGGCGGGATCGCGATGCCCGTGATGATGTACCTGCTGTTCACCAACCTCGGCGGTGACGACAGCGGCTACAAGGCCACGGCGATGGTCGGCATGGCCGCCTACGGCGCGGTCGGCTCCGCGCTCAACACCGGTGGCGGGGTCGCCGAGGACCGCGCGATCGGCTGGCTGCGGCAACTGCGGGTGACGCCGATGACCCCGCGCCAGGTCGTCCTCGGCCGCGCGCTGACCGGCTCGGTGACCGTGCTGCCGGCGATCGTCGCGGTGCTCGCGGCGGGCGGCCTGGTCAACGGCGTACGACTCGACGCCTGGCAGTGGGCGGCGATCGCGCTGCTGCTGTGGCTGGGCTCGATCCCCTTCACCCTGCTCGGCCTCGGCAACGGCTACGGGCTCACCTCCCAGACCACCGGCGTCGCCAACATGGCCTGCAACCTGGGGCTCGCGGTGATCGGCGGCCTGTGGTTCCCGATCAGCCTCTTCCCCGGCTGGCTGCGCGCGATCTCGGAGTACACCCCCACCAACCGCTTCGCCCAGCTCGGCACCTCCGTCGCCGACGGGCACGCCCCCGCGCTCGGCGCGATCGTCGTCCTGACGGCCTGGCTGCTCGCGTTCGGTTCGTACGCTGTGCTGGCGTACCGCCGGACCGGGCGGACCGTGTGACCGGGGGAGCGGAAGAGATGTCCTGGATGCGAGGGATCAGGTGCCAGGTCCGCGCCTGGCGGGCGGCACGGGCCCGGTGGCGGGCCGACATGGCGGAGTTCAAGGCCGCGCAGAAGGAGGCGCGCCGCAAGGGCGAGTGGCCCGAGAACCCGGGCCCGCCGCCGACCGGCTTCTCCCTGCTGCCGTGGCTGCTGATGGGTCTGGGCTCCTTCTCCAACCTCCTCCAGGGCAAGGCCGACAACCCCTGGATCGGCGGCCTGGGCCTGCTGACCTTCAACTCCCTCTACATCTACGTCGTCTTCCGCTCCTTCGTGAAGGAGAAGCGCGAGGCCGTCGCGACGCGGGTGGCCCTCGTCGTGATGGGCCTGGTGACCTGCGGCCTCGCCCTGGGCTACGGCGGCAGTTGGCTGTACTTCTTCCCGCTGCTGGGCCTCGCCACCGGCGCCTGCCTGCGCGGCCCGCGCCTGGGCCAGGTCGGCCTCTCGCTGACCGCGCTCGCGGCGGCCGTCTCCATCTACCGGGCGGGCTGGGACGCGATCAACGTCGCCTACGGCACCTTCCTGTCGACGATGGTGACCGCCGCGATCCTCTCCCTCTCCGAGGCCGTACGCGAACTGCGCGCCGCCCGCGAGGAGTTGGCCCGCCGGGCGGTGGCGGAGGAACGCATGCGCTTCTCCCGCGACCTGCACGACCTGCTCGGCCACACCCTCTCGGTGATCGTGGTGAAGTCGGAGGCGGCCCGACGCCTCGCACCCCGAGACATGGAGGCCGCGCTCGGCCAGATCACCGACATCGAGGCCGTGGGCCGGCAGGCGCTCACCGAGATCCGTGAGGCCGTCACCGGCTACCGCGAGGGCAGCCTCGCCACCGAACTCGACCGCGCCCGCTCCGCGTTGTCCGCCGCCGACATCGACCCGGTGGTCCGCCAGTCCGGCCCGCCGCTGACCCCGCAGACCGAGGCTCTGCTCGGCTGGGTGGTCCGCGAGGCGGTCACCAACGTCGTACGGCACAGCGGCGCGACCCGCTGCGAGATCACCCTCGACGGCGTCCTGGACCGCGCCCGCCTGACCGTCGCGGACGACGGCGCCGGCGACCCCACCGGGTCCGGTGCCGCCGAGGGCGTCGGCGGCACCGGTCTGAAGGGCCTCACCGAACGCCTCGCGGCGGCGGGCGGCTCCCTGCGGGCCGGCCCGTCGCCGCGCGGCGGCTTCACGGTGACCGCCGAACTCCCGGTGGAACAGGCGGACTTGACGTCACACGTCGTGACTACGACGGGGACTACGGCGCCCAGGGAGCCGTGACCACCCAACTCACGTCGTCCGTCCACGAGGTGGCGCTGTCGAAGGCGTTCGAGCCGCCGTCGCTCGCTATGTAGACGTTGTAGTTGTAGTGCCGGAGGTATCTGGTCGGGTAGTTGTACGACGCGAACGAGGTGCCCGTGCCGCTCTTCCCGGTCGAGGCACAGAACGTGGCGTCCTGTCTGAACTGCGCGGTGCCGACCATGGGTTGGCGGTAGAGCTGGTAGTTGTAGTGGCGCAGGAAGTCGCCGGGGTAGTTCCGCGACTCGAAGGAGTAGCAGGAGCTGTCGGCCAGGCCCCGGCGGACGATCCAGGTGGCGTCGCCCTTGTCGAGCGTCGAACTGCTCGATGTGATGGCCGAGATGACCGCCGCGTTGTTCTGGTGGCGGACGTAGTCGGCCGTGCAGCACGAGGTGGTCGCCCGCAGCGAGATCTCCGAACCGGCCGCGAGCGTCCCGGTGGTGCCGGTCGAGCCGCCGTAGCCGACGGACACGATGTTGGCCTGTACGGAGTTGTCGGCGGCGTCCGTCGGGATGCCGGCCGTCATGACGCCCTCGAAGAACGAGCCGATGGAGCCGTTGCTGTTGTCCCCGCCGGTACCCAGGACGATCGCGCCCTCCTGATGCATGGGCGAGTAACCGCTCGTGGTGGGCTCACCCCCGGAATAGGTGGTCGTGAGACTCCCCGACTGGGCGTTTCCGTATTTCAGCGCGAAATGGTTCTGACCGTTGTTTTTCAGCAAAGCGGTGACGAACGGTATCGCCCCGGTGCCGGTGTTCGCCGTGTTCTTGCTGTACCCGGAGTCCGACTGGAACAGCCCGTTCTCCAGGTCGGCCTGCACCCAGGGACCGCTGCCGTAGCAGGGCGCGAACCAGCACTCGGTGCCGAAGTTGATCGCGTCCATGTGCCCGTTGCCGGTGTCCTGGTTGTTGGTCTCGGCGTTGCCGTAGTCGAAGCAGCAACTGCCGTTGACGTGGGTGCCCGAGGTCACCATGTACATCCCCTCGGCGGCGCCGTTGGTGGCCACGCCCGAGGTGGAGTTGTCGCGGTAGCCCATCCCGGCCGAGATCTCCAGGCCGTAGACCTGGTGCCCGCCGACGGTCACCGGCAGCGCGTCCGCGGGCGCCCCGACATCGGCCACGCCGGCCCCGCCCGCGCCCTCGATCGTGAGGTCGTTGTGGCGCGCGGACTGGTCGTAGATCTTGGTGATGATGCACGTCGTACCGGAACAGAACGAGTCCTGCGCCGCCGCGTTGGCGTATCCCCCGGCCGCCAGCAGGCCTATGTTCGCGGTGGCACCGTCGGAGGCGCGCTGCACTTGGTACAGCGACCCGTTGTACGACGAGTAGAGCGCCCGGACGAGGCTGTGCGCGGCGACGCACGGTGTCCCGGCGGTGGCGTAGATGTCGCACGGGAGCGAGGTGGCGGCCGACGCCTGCGGAACACCGACGGCCAGTGCGAGGACGGTCACGAGCGCCGACAGTGCGGCCAGGGTCGCGTTTCTCAGCCGGCGCGGCCGAGTGCGGAGGAGTCTCAAGAACACGGTGCACCTCTTTTTCTGCTTCTGGTGGGGCGGTGCGGGTGGCCGGCATCCGGAGGAGTGGGCAGGGGATGGTCGATATACCGAATGTCGTTCGATCGAAATGCCGAACCCATTCGCGATCGAAATGTCGAACTGTCGAAAGTTTTCCGAAAACGGCTCTGCTCGGGGAATTCCAGGATGCCGGCGGAATGCCGAGGCGATTGTTTGCCCGCAGCCGAAGACCGTCAAGACTCGCGGACGCGAACAATGAAGAGTTTTTGATAACCGCCCCGGGCCTTACCCTTGCCCCGTGGATGAGATGCCCCGGGACCACCGGCCCGCCAAGTCCGTCAGAGTGCTGCTCGCCGAGGACCAGGGCATGATGCGCGGCGCCCTCGCCCTGCTGCTCGGCATGGAGGCGGACCTGGAGGTCGTCGCCCAGGTCGGGAGGGGCGACGCGATCGTGGACGCCGCACTGACCCACCGCCCCGATGTCGCCCTCCTGGACATCGAGCTCCCCGGCATGAGCGGCCTGGACGCCGCCGCCGAACTCCGCGAACAGGCCCCCGACTGCCGGGTGTTGATCCTCACCACCTTCGGCCGCCCCGGCTATCTCCGCCGGGCGATGGAGGCGGGCGCGGCCGGCTTCCTGGTGAAGGACGGCCCGGTGGAGGACCTGGCCGCCGCGATCCGCCGCGTCCTGACCGGCGAGAGGGTCATCGACCCGGCCCTTGCCGCCGCCGCGCTGAGCGCGGGCCCGAACCCGCTGACCGCCCGCGAATGCGACGTCCTCAAGGCCTCGGTGGACGGCGCGACGGTCTCCGACATCGCCACGAAGCTCCACCTCTCCGAGTCCACCGTCCGCAACTACCTCTCGTCGGCGATCGGCAAGACGGCCACCCGCAACCGCATGGAAGCGATGCGAGAGGCCCGCCAACAGGGGTGGTTGTAGCCCGGATGCACCTCAGGAGACGGGGAGGGATGGGCGAACCCGAGGTGCAGGCCACTGTGAGAGCGAGCGAACTGTTGGCCGAGCACGAGGTCGAACTGCTGAGGCGTCCGCTCCTGGAGTGGGCTGGTCCCGCACGCTGCGGCGACCACGGCGCCGAGACGACGACCAGGACGCTGCGGGTGATTCAGCGGAAGCCGGCCCGGACCGTCAGCCCCTATTGCGGGAAGCGACCGAGCGAGTAGCCCACCCAGGCCAACCCGCTGCCGACCGCTCCCTGGACCTGCCGCAGGAACGGCCGGGCAGCTCCTAGTTCGTCACCGTCACCGAGTCGAACATCGCCCCCTCCGCCCCGACGCACACGAACCAGTTGTCCGGGGAGCCGGCCGCCGGGCGGATCGTCGACTCGTCGCTGTTGACGTCGGCGCCCGCTGCCACTCTGCGGGCCTCGGTGGACGTGCCGTCCTTCCAGGTGCAGAGGACCGTCCGCGCGGTCTTGGCGACCTGGCCGACCACCAGGCGCTGGGGGCCGTCGGTCTTCTTCGGGTCCAGGGTGGAGGCGCCCGACTTGAGGTCCGTGCCCGCCATGGTGTCCTGCGGGGAGGCCGAGTCGCCCATCAGGAGGGTCGGGGCTCCGCTCCCGTATGTCCGACGTACGAAGTATGTGATCTTGCCGACCAGTGCGGACGCCTTGTCCTTGTCCCAGGGCTCTTCACCGCGGTTGGACATGGCACTGAGCTGGGCCTGGGCCTCCTCCTCGGTGCGGGGGGCGCCCCACACGTCGACCGTGACGTACCACGCCCGGCCCTTCTCGGTGCCCGCCGCGAGCATCGTCTCCTGCGGCAGATACACGTGCCGCTCCTCCGGTGTCGACGGCAGCGTCGGCTTCTGGGTCACCGCGGGTGTCACCTCCGCGCCGCTCCCGTCGCGCAGCGAGGCCAGGGCCAGGGTGCCCGACGCGCCCGTGATCACCAGTGCCGCGGCCGTCGCCAGCGCCCAGCGGCGGGCCCGGCGGCGACGGCCGCCGCGGATCACCGCCTGGTAGGGGGCTGTGCCGATCTCGACCTCGTCCGCCGCGTCCGCCAGCAGGAGGGCGATGTCCGTGTCCGTCATGGTGTGGTTCGTCTCCCGGTCCGCGTTCATCGCTTCGGCCCTCCCTGCGTCACCGTCTCGGCGAGTCCTGGTATGGCGCGGAGCTTCGCGATCCCCTTGGCCGCGTTGCTCTTCACCGCGCCGACGGAACAGCCCATCGCCTGTGCCGTCTGTGTCTCGGTGAGGTCCTCCCAGTACCGCAGCACCACCGCCTCCCGCTGCCTGGCGGGCAGTTGGGCCAGCGCCTTCAGCAGGGCGTTGCGGTCCTCGGCCTGGGCGATGCGGTCACCGGTGTCGGCGATCTCGCGCACCAGTCCCGAGTCGTCCTTCGGGGCGAGGAACTCCTTGAGCCGTCTGCGGTGTTTGCGTGCGTGGGCGTTGATCATCACGCGCCGTACGTACGCCTCCGGATCGTCCGCCGAGCCGACCTTGCGCCAGGCCACGAAGACCTGCTCCAACGTCGACTGGACCAGGTCCTCCGCCGCGTGCTGCTCCCCCGTCAGAAGAAATGCCGTCCGCATCAACCGCGGCCAGCGGCCGATGACGAAGCTCTGGAACTCGTCGTCCCGAGTCCCCCGAGCCTCCTTGCGATCCCCCATGGGCACCTCCTAGATGTCTGAAGGAGTCCATGAGCCGCCCGGACCGTTGCCTCACTTCTCGAAACTCGTGGAAGTCGTGCCCTCCGCGTTGGTGGAGGCCGTCCCCTCGGCGACCTTCGCGGCCACTGCCGGCCCGGCCCCCTTCCCCCACGGCAGCCACACCAGCATCAGCGCCACCCCGCCGAGCAGCACCCCCGCCCCCGTACGGAACGCCAGCGCGTATCCCTCCGTCAGCGCCTCCGGCACACCGCCGTCGGGCCCAGGCGTACTGATCGCACCGGCCGCGCCGGCCGTCCCGGCCACCCCCAGCGCGCTCGCCGTCCGCGCCGCCGCGATCGTCGACATCACGGCGAGGCCCAGCGAACCCCCCATCGTGCGCGAGGTGTTGATCAGCCCGGAGACGAGACCGGCCTCACCCGGCGCCGCCCCGGACGTGGCGAGCGCGGCGAGCGGCGTGGCGGTCAGGCCCGCGCCCAGCATCATCAGGATTCCGGGGAGCATGATCTCCGTCAGGTAGTCCCCCCGCGCGGTCATCAGCGACTGCCAGCCGAAGCCGACCGCCGCGATCACCGTCCCGAGCACGGCGACGTTGCGCGCGCCGAGGACCGGCATGAAGCGGGGCGCCGACTTGGAGCCGACGAGGACGGCGAGGGAGCTCGGCACCAGGGCGAGCCCGGCCTCCAGCGGGCTGTACCCGAGGACGTTCTGCGCGTACAGCGTCATGAAGAACCACATGCAGAACATCGCGGAGCCGCTCAGGAACATCGCAGCGTTGGCCGACGACACCGCCCGCGACCGGAACAGCCCGAGCGGCATCAGCGGAGCCGCCGTGCGGGCCTCGACGACCAGGAAGAGCGCGACCAGCGCGAGTCCGGCGGCCAGCGGGACCAGGGTCGCGGCGGCCGTCCACCCCTCGGCCTCGGTCTGCGAGATGCCGTAGGCCAGTACGCCGAGACCGGCCGTGACCAGGACGGCACCCGGCAGATCGAGTCGCCGGCCGTCCCCCGCCCGGCTCTCCGGGAGCCACCGCAGTGAGCTGAGCAGGACCACCGCGCCGACGGGCACGTTGATCAGCAGCACCCAGCGCCAGGACAGCGTGTCCACGAGCACCCCGCCGACGAGTCCGCCGGCGGCCCCGCCGCCCGCGCCGACCGCGGTCCAGGTGGCGATGGCCCGGGCGCGGGCCGCGCCCTCCGGCACCGCCGAGGTGACGATGGTCAGCGTCGAGGGCGCCAGCACGGCGGCGCCGAGTCCCTGCGCGGCCCGGGCGAGGAGCAGTTGCCAGCCGTCCTGGGCGAGGCCGCCGCACAGCGAGGCCAGCGTGAACAGCGCGAGCCCGACCAGGAACATCCGCTTGCGGCCGTAGAGGTCACCGGCGCGCCCGCCGAGCAGCATGAACCCGGCGAAGGCGATGGCGTACGCGTTGACCACCCACTGGAGCCCGGGCGCGCTCATGCCCAGGTCGGTCCGCATCGACGGCAGCGCCACGTTGACGACGGACACGTCGAGCACGACGAGGAACTGTCCGGCGCACGCGAGCGCCACCACCAGCCAGGCGGGCGGCGCGGCGCCCCTGCTGAACAGGCGGGATATTCGGGAGGCATCAGCGGCTCGGGACATGGTCGTCATACTCTCAACCGGCCCGCACCCCCGGCATCGGCATTTCGCCTCAGCCCCACCACCGCCGTAGGACCTAAGCCGCCCGCAGCAACGTCACCACCGCGGCCCCGCCCAGCCCGATGTTGTGCGCGAGCCCCACCTCGGCCCCCGGTACCTGCCGCTGCCCCGCCGTCCCCCTCAGCTGCCACACCAGCTCGGCGACTTGGGCGATCCCGGTGGCCCCCAGCGGATGTCCCTTGGAGATCAGCCCGCCCGACGGGTTGACCACCCAGCGTCCGCCGTACGTCGTACCGCCGGACTCGACGAGCTTCCCGGACTCCCCGGGTCCGCACATGCCGAGGGCCTCGTACGTCAGCAGTTCGTTGATCGAGAAGCAGTCGTGGAGTTCCACGACGTCCACGTCCTCGATGCCGAGTCCGGACCGTTCGTAGACCTGGCGGGCGGCGGCCCGGGACATGGGCTGTCCTACGACGTCCACGCAGGAGCCGGAGGCGAAGGAGTCCTCGGTGTCGGTGGTCATCGCCTGGGCGACGATCTCGACGGGCCGACCCGCCAACTGCCTTGACCGCGCGAAGCGTTCGGAGACGACGACCGCCGCCGCGGCCCCGTCCGAGGTCGGTGAGCACTGGAGTTTCGTCAGCGGGTGGTGGACGACCCGGGCCGCGAGGATGTCGTCGACGTCGTAGACGTCCTGGAACTGGGCGTTCGGGTTGTGCGCGGAGTGCCGGTGGTTCTTGGCGGCGACGGCGGCGAGCTGGGCCTCGGTCGTGCCGTACTTCTCCATGTGTTCGCGGGCCGCGTCGCCGAAGATCTGGGCGGTGGGCGGGGTCATCTCGAAGCCGTGCCGGGCGGCCATGACGCCGTAGTGGCGCGCGACGGGGGACGTAGCGAAGTCGCCACCGTCGGCGCCGCCCCCGAGCGCACCCCTCTTCATCTTCTCGAAGCCCACCGCCAGTACGCAGTCGGCCGCCCCGCCCTCGACGAGCTGGCGGGCGAGCATCAGGGCGGTCGAACCCGTCGCGCAGTTGTTGTTGACGTTGTAGACGGGGATGCCGGTGAGACCGAGCTCATAGACGGCGCGCTGGCCGGCGGTCGAGGGCTGGAAGCAGTAGCCGATCGGAACCTGTTCTACGTCCGCGTAGGAGATCCCGGCGTCCGCGAGGGCGGCACTCCCGGCCTCCCGCACCATGTCCCAGTACTGCCACTCCCGGCTCTCCGGCTTCTCGAACTTCGTCATTCCGACGCCGGCGACATAGGCCTTCATGGCGGGCGAGACTAGAACACGTTTCAGTAAATGGCCAGAGGTGACGGAGGGTCAGATATTCATGGGACGGTCAAGGATTCGTTAGTACGCCGAAGCATCGGAATAGTTGCCCATGCATACGAGGTTTACCGTGCACTTATCCCGCACGGATCACCTCACCCTTACGGCCTGGAGGCCTCACTCCATGACGCACACGTCGACCGACCAGCCCGCACGGAGGCCGTCCGGCGCCATCGTGCCGGTGCTCGCCTTCGCGGGCATCGTTGTCGCGGTGATGCAGACCCTGCTCGTCCCGGTCATCAAGGACCTGCCGCAGCTGCTGAGCACCGAGCCCAGCAACGCCACCTGGGTCCTGACCTCGACACTCCTCTCCGGAGCCGTCGCCACGCCGATCATGGGCCGCCTCGGCGACCTCTACGGCAAGCGGCGGATGCTGATCACCAGCCTGGCCATCATGGTGGTGGGCGCCCTCGTCAGCGCCCTCACCAGCGATCTCCTCACGATGATCGCGGGCCGTACGCTCCAGGGCTTCGCGATGGGCGCGATACCGCTGGGCATCGGCCTGATGCGCGACATGCTGCCCCGCGAGAAGCTCGGCTCGGCCATGGCCCTGATGAGCTCCTCGATCGGCGTCGGCGGCGGCCTCGCCCTGCCCGCCGCGGCCCTCGTCGCCCAGCACGCCGACTGGCACGCCCTCTTCTACGGCGCCGCCGGCCTCGGTGTCCTCGCCATCGCCCTCACCCTCCTCGTCGTACCGGAGTCCCCGATGCGCGCCGAGGGCACCTTCGACGTGCTCGGCGCGATCGGCCTCTCCGCCGGCCTCGTCCTCTTCCTCCTGCCGATCACCAAGGGCAGCGACTGGGGCTGGACCTCCGGCACCACGCTCGGCCTGTTCGCCGCGGCCGTCGTCGTCCTGCTCCTGTGGGGCGTGATGGAACTGCGCGTGAAGGCCCCGCTGGTCGACCTGCGCACCACGGCCCGCCCGGCGGTCCTCTTCACCAACCTCGCCTCGATCATGGTCGGCGTCTCCTTCTACGTCGTCTCCCTCGTCCTGCCCCAGCTCCTCCAACTGCCCAAGGCCACGGGCTACGGTCTCGGCCAGTCGATGGTCACCGCCGGTCTGCTGGTCGCGCCGCTGGGCCTGACGATGATGTTCACCGCCCCCGTCTACGCCCGTCTCTCGGCGAAGTACGGCCCCAAGGTCACCCTGATCATCGGCATGGTGATCATCGGCGTCGGCTACGGCGCGGGCATCGGCCTGATGAGCGCGGCCTGGCAGAGCCTGGTCATCGCGGTCGTGCTGGGCGCGGGCATCGGCCTCGCGTACTCGTCGCTGCCCGCGCTGATCGTGGGTGCGGTGCCGGCGTCGGAGACCGGTGCGGCGAACGGGCTCAACACCCTGATGCGGTCCATCGGTACGTCCGTCTCCAGCGCCGTGATCGGGATGGTGCTCGCCAACACCGCGAACCATGTGGGCGGGGTCGCGATCCCGACGATGCATGGATTCCGCGTCTCCTTCATGATCGCGACGGGTGCGGTCGCCGTCGGTCTGCTGATGGCGCTGTTCCTCCCGAAGCCGAACCGGGCACCGCAACTGAACTTCAGCAGCGAGGAGGAGGCCAACCTGGAGCGCGCGGAGGAGATTCTGCGGGGGTTCCGGGGGCGGGTGCTGGGTGCCGACGGTTCTCCTGTCGCGCGGGCCAAGGTCACGTTGATCGACCGGCGGGGGCGGCAGGCCGGAGCCACCTTGTCCTCCGAGGACGGGAGTTACGTCATCGCTGTGCCGTCCGAGGGGGCGTACGTGTTGGCGGCGCGGGCCAGTGGGCATGGGCCGTTGGCCTCGTCCGCGTCGCACGCGGGGGACGAGGTTGCGGTTGACCTTGATCTGTCGTTGCCCGGGGAGACTGTCAGCGCGTAGTCGGTAGTTTGTTGGCCGCGGGTGTGTGGGGGCTGGTCGCGCCCAGGCGGCGGAGCCGCATATCGACACAGCCCCGCACCCCTGAAAGACAATGCCGTACCCCCGATCGAGAGGTCCCCCATGCCGCCGGCACCCAAGTCCGAAATCCTCGCCGCGTTCGAGGCCGCCAAGGGATTCATGCCGGCCGGTGAGGGGCTCGCCCTGTACTCCGCCGCCGTGGAAGCCGGAAGCCTCGGGCTGCCGCTGCTGGAGGTGGGTACCTACTGCGGGCGCTCCACCCTCCTCCTCGCCGATGCCGCCCGCGCGGCCGGTGTCGTCGCACTCACGGTCGACCATCACCGGGGCAGCGAGGAGCAGCAGCCGGGGTGGGAGTACCACGACCCGGCGACCGTCGACCCGGAGATCGGGCTGATGGACACGTTGCCCACGTTCCGCAGGACCCTGTACCGGGCGGGGCTTGAGGAGCATGTGGTGGCCCTCGTCGGGCGGTCGCCGCAGGTGGCACGCGTGTGGGGCGCTCCCCTCGGCCTCGTCTTCATCGACGGCGGGCACACCGACGAGCACGCGAACGCCGACTACGAGGGCTGGGCGCCCCATGTCGCCGAGGGCGGGCTGCTCGTCATCCACGACGTGTTCCCGGAACCCGAGGACGAGTTCACCGGGCAGGCCCCGTACCGCGTGTACCAACGGGCCCTGGAATCGGGCGCGTTCACGGAGGTGTCGGTGACGGACTCACTGCGGGTGCTACGGCGCACGGGAACCGGCGTCTGAAGATCGGTCGCGACTCCTGGCGGCGCTCGTCGCCGCTTCGGCGGGACCGTCCCGCCAGGCCGCTAGGCTGGCTCACGTGTCGTACGTAGGTCCGGACTTCGATCCTCCGCAGCCCCGTCGTTCCCGTCGAGGGCCCCTGACCGTGGCGCTGGCCGCGCTGGTGCCGGGGGCGCTGATCGGGTGGTTCGTGTACGGGGCGGTGAGCGGCCCGGGTGACTCGGGCGAGGCGTCGGCCACGGTGCCGGGTGCGTCCTCCTCGCCCTCGGTCACCGCCTCGAACGACGACAAGCCGCCGAACTCCAGGCCCCTCACGGGCAAGGTCGTCGTCATCGACCCGGGGCACAACGTCACCAACTTCCAGCACACCGCCGAGATCAACCGCAAGGTGGACATCGGCACGAACTGGAAGGAGTGCGACACGACCGGGACGTCCACCAACGCGGGTTACTCGGAAGCCCAGTTCACGATGGACGTGTCCCACCGGCTGCGGAAGATCCTGGAGCGGCAGGGCGCCACGGTGAAGCTGACCCACGACGGCGCCTCCCCGGCCTGGGGACCGTGCGTCGACGAGCGCGCGAGGATCGGCAACGCCGCGCACGCGGACGCCGCGATCTCCATCCACGCGGACGGCGCACCGGCCGGCGACCGCGGGTTCCACGTGATCCTTCCGGCCTCCGTGCACGCGGGCGGCGCCGACACCCGCGCGATCGTCGCCCCCTCCGCCGTTCTCGGCCGCACCATCGAGAGCGACTACCGTCGCGCGACGGGCGAACAGCCGTCCAACTACGTCGGCGACGGCACCGGTCTCGTCACGCGTAAGGACCTGGGCGGTCTCAATCTGTCAACGGTTCCCAAGGTGTTCATCGAGTGCGGCAATATGCGCGATAGCAAGGATGCCGCACTGCTGACGAACGGCGCCTGGAGACAGGCGGCGGCGCAGGGGATCTCTGAGGGAATCGTGAGTTTCCTGCGCGGGTAACGATCAGTGGGCTGATCCGGGCGGACACCCTGGCAAGGTGGACGATAGGGTCAACCGACGACGAGACGACCTACGAAGGACCTGAAGTGAATATCCGCTCCCTCACACGAGGCGACGGTGTGGTGATCGGAGCAGCGGTATTGCTCTTCATCGCGTCGTTCCTCAAGCTCTATTCCGTCTCCGGGTACAACGTGGACGTGACCGCGTGGACCAACCTCGGTGACGCCCTCGGCACTTACGCCGGCGGCGTGATCGGTGCCGCTCTCATCGTCGTCAACCGCGCCCTGCCCCAGCCGCGCAAGATCGTGGGACTGGACCTCGGGACGGTCGGCGTGGCGTTCACCGTTCTCTCCGCGTGGACCCTCTTCTGGTCGCTCGTGGACACCCCGGACGGCGCCAGCGCCTCCTCCGGCCTCATCATCGGCTTCATCGCGGCCCTCGCCCTGGCCGGTGCCGCCATCGCGACGCCTCTCGTCCCGGCGCTCCAGGCCGCCCTCGTCCCCGCCCCCAAGCCGGCCGCCCCGCAGCCCTACGGCGCCCAGCCTCCCGGTGGTTACGGCTACCCGGGCGCCGGTGCGCCGCAGCCGTCGTACGGCACTCAGCCGCAGCAGGCGGGGACCGCGCAGCCGTTCGGGCAGCCCCAGCCGCAGCCGACGCCGCCTCCCGGCGGGGACTTCTCGCCGTTCTGGTTCGCCGTGCCGGTGGCCCGGCCGCTGTTCGCGGAGGACGGCTCGCCGTCGCCGATCGCCGAACTCGCGCCGGGTACCTGGTACTTGGCCGTCGAGCAGCGCGGTCCGGCGCTGATCGCGCAGACGCAGGACGGCCGTCGTGGCGTACTGCAGGACACGTCAGGGATCCAGCGCGGCTGAGCCCCGCACCGTCTCCCACGGCCCCTCGCCCTTCCGGGCGGGGGGCCGTTGTCGTACAGTCGCAGCCGTCCCGTCGAAGAGCTGACGATCCGTCAGGTGGCTGACTGTGGAGGCGACATGCGGCTCGGTCTCGCACTCGGGTACTGGGGACGCGGTCCCTCCGCGGACCATGTGCCGCTGGCCCAGGAGGCGGAGCGGCTCGGCTACGACTCGGTGTGGACGGCCGAGTCGTGGGGTTCCGACGCCTTCACTCCCCTGACCTGGATCGCCGCGCAGACGTCAACGATCAAGCTGGGGACGGCCGTTGCCCAGATGGCGGCCCGGTCCCCGACCACCACCGCGATGCACGCGCTCACCCTCGACCATCTGTCGGGCGGGCGGATGATGCTCGGGCTCGGGCTGTCGGGGCCGCAGGTGGTGGAGGGCTGGTACGGGCGGCCGTTCCCCAGGTCGCCGCTGACCGCGACCCGGGAGTACGTCGAGGTCGTACGGCAGGTGCTGCGGCGGGAGGCGCCGGTCGAGGTGGCCGGGCGGTACCACGCGCATCCGTACCGGGGCGCGGACGGAACGGGACTCGGCAAGGCGCTCAGGTCCATCACCCACCCGCTCCGCCCCGACCTGCCGGTCCTGCTGGGCGCCGAGGGGCCGAAGAACGTGGCGCAGACGGCCGAAATCGCCGACGGGTGGCTGCCGTTGTACTGGTCGCCGAGTCGGCCGGAGGTGTACGGGACCACCGACTTTCGCGACAACTTCCTCGTGGCGCCCATGGCACAGGTGAAGGTCTGTGACGACGTCGCCGAGGGCCTGCTCCCCGTGAAGATGATGCTCGGCTTCTACATCGGCGGGATGGGGCACGCGGCACGCAACTTCCACGCCGATCTGATGGCGCGCATGGGGTACGAGGAAGAGGCCCGGCGGATACAGGAGTTGTTCCTCGGCGGGCGCCGGGAGGAGGCCGTCCGCGCCGTGCCGGACGCGTTCGCCGACGAGATCTCGCTCGTGGGGCCGCGTGAACGGATCGCGGAGCGGCTGGAGTCGTGGCGCAAGGGCCCGGTGACAGATCTGCTGGCCCTTGCGCCCGACCCGCACACACTGCGGGTACTGGCGGAGCTCAACTCCTAGGAGCCGCCCGCCAGTTGGCCTGCCGACGGCACCTTCTCGGTCACCTCGGCACCGGCGCTCTTCCCGGCTTCCTTGACCTTGTTGATGATGTCGTCGAAGGAACTCGCCGTCGCGTCGGTCGAGTCGCCCTTGCGGAGCTTGGACGGCAGGTCCTTGAGGGATTCGATGCCGGCGGTCAGCGGGGCGAGTGCCTTGGAGAGCGTGGGGTCGCCCTGGGCGTTCTTCTTGGCCGCCTTGAGCCGGTTGTACGCGAACGCGCCGGCCAGACCCGCCTTGACGAGGGCGAACCTGCGTCCGCTCGCCCCCTTCTTGAACTTGCCGGCCTTCCAGGGCTTCACGATCCACTGGTAGGTGGCACCGGCGGCGAGGCCCGCGTTCGCGACGAAGCGGGTCTTGGCCAGTTTCTGGCGCTCGGCGGTGGTGCTGGGGCTCGGCGTGGCGGCGGCAGCGGCCACGACGGCCGCGGTGTTCTGTGTGGCGTCGTCGGCGGTGCTGCCGCAGGCGGTGCCGCCGGCGAGCAGGGCGCAGCACAGGGTGAGCGCCGCGAAGAGGCGCCGTATCGGTACGGGCACGGAATCCTCCGGGGGTTTCCCCGAGTGGGTGTCCTTACCCCGGCAGCCTCACCCGGCCCGGAAGGTTGCGCCACCCGGGGGACGCCGTTCGGGTTTCACCGCTACCTGGTTTCATCGCGGGCGGAGCGGCAATCCGGTGGGCATGTCCCCCTACTACAGACGCGGTTCGAATTCCGCCGGCAACGTCATCGTGATCATTGCCGACATCATGGCCCTCATCCTGGGCCTCTGGATTCTGATGTACCTGTTGGACGCCAACCGCGCGAACGACCTCGTGCAGTTCGTCCACCGCACGGCCAACTGGCTCGCGGGCTGGTCCCGCGATCTGTTCACCTTCGACGAGGCGTGGGCGCGGGTCGTGTGCGGTTACGGTCTCGCCGCGATCGTCTACCTGTTTATCGGCCATGCGATCGCCAACCGGGTGAACCGCTCCTGACTGTTCGGCGGCTGCGAGTGCGTCGTGGCTGAGCGCGCAGTTCCCCGCGCCCCCAAGGACTCCGGCTCGCCGTGTCTTTTGGGGGCGCGGGGAACTGCGCGGCCGGCCCCCACCGCCCCGCACCTAGCAACAGTCGGGATCCAGCCCATCCGGCAACAGCTCGGCCCCGAACACCGCGCACGTCGCGTCATGCCCGCCCAGCGCCGCCACCGCCAGCAGCAACGACCCCGCGGTCCACGTCGTCAGCTCACGCGGCCAGATCGCGTCGTCGTCGAAGACGTACCCGGTCCAGTACAGCCCGGTCTCCGCATCGCGCAGGTGCTGTATCGACTGGAGGATCTCCAACGCGCGGTCGGACTCGCCCAACACCCACAGCGCCAGGGCGAGTTCGGCGGACTCGCCGCCCGTCACCCAAGGGTTGGGGACGACACACCGCACCCCGAGACCGGGTACGACGAAGCGGCTCCAGCCCTCCTCCACACGGGACTTGGCCTCCGCGCCCAGCAACGCGCCGCCCAGGACCGGGTAGTACCAGTCCATCGAGTAGCGGTCCTTGTCCAGGAACCGTTCCGGATGACGGCGGATCGCGTGCCGCAGTGCGCCGACCGCCAACTCCCAGTCGGGCTGCGGCTCTTCACGCTGTTCGGCGATCGCGAGGGCGCAGCGCAGCGCCTGGTGGATCGAGGAGGAACCGGTCAGCAGCGCATCGGCCGTGTCCGTGCCGTCGGCGTCCCGCTTCCAGCCGATCTGCCCGCCCGGCTGCTGGAGCCGGAGGACGAACTCGACGGCCGCGTAGACCGTGGGCCACAGCCGGTCGAGGAACGTGTCGTCGCCGGTCGAGAGGTAGTGGTGCCACACGCCCACGGCCACATAGGCGACGAAGTTGGTCTCGCGGCCCCGGTCGGTGACGTCGTGCGCGTCGCCGTCGGCGTAGGCCGCGTACCAGGAGCCGTCCTCGTTCTGGTGCCGGGCGAGCCAGTTGTACGCCCGCTCGGCGGCCTCGTGCTCGCCCGCCGCGTCGAGCGCCATCGCGGCCTCGGTGTGGTCCCACGGGTCGAGGTGATGGCCCCGGAACCAGGGGATCGCCCCGTCCTCCCGCTGCACGGCGAGGATGCCGGCGACGGTCGCGGCGGCCTCCTCCGCGGTGAGGACCCCGGGCAGGACGAGGTGTTCTGTCCGGGGAGCGGTCACTTGGCTTCCGCCAGGGGGAGGTGCGGCTTGGTCGCGTAGGCCACGAAGCTCTTGCCGATCAGCGGGTTCAGCGCCTGTTCGGCGACCCGGGTGGCGAGGGGTTTCTTCATGATGTCCCAGACCAGGAGCTTGTGGTACGCCTGCACCGGCAGCGCCTTGTCGTTGTCCACGCCGAACGCGCACTTCAGCCACCAGTACGGCGAGTGCAGCGCGTGCGCGTGGTGGGTGCCGTAGGGCTTGAGGCCGGCCTCGCGGATCTTGGTGAGGAGTTCGTCCGCCTTGTAGATGCGGATGTGGCCGCCCTCGACCTCGTGGTAGGCGTCGGACAGCGCCCAGCAGACCTTCTCGGGGCCGTAGCGCGGGACGGTGATCGCGATCCGGCCGCCGGGCTTCAGGACCCGGACCATCTCGGCGAGCACGCCCTTGTCGTCCGGGATGTGCTCCATCACCTCGGAGATGATCACGACGTCGAACGACTCGTCGGGGAAGGGGAGTTGGAGCGCGTCGCCCTCCATCGCGGTGGCGGTGGCGCCGGCCGGGGCCTCGCCGGCCTCCTTCATCGCCGCGAACCACTTGGCGACCTCGCGGATCTCCTCGGCGTTCTGGTCGAGGGCGACGACCTGGGCCCCTCGCCGGTAGCACTCGAACGCGTGCCGCCCGGCACCGCACCCGAGGTCCAGGACACGGTCGCCAGGGGCGAGCGGGAACCGGGAGAAGTCGACGGTCAGCACGTGGCCCTGCTTTCGGGATAGACGCCGGTTTCACTTGTCGAGGTCGTGGATGCGACACCCTGAGAGGCCGCGGAGCGGCCGGGAAGCCTGCCGGCGAGGGGGGTGCCCCCGCGCGAGTTCTTCCGAGCGTGGGGGCCCGCCATGGCCTCGCGGTAGCGCAGGACCGTGCCCTCCGCGGCTCGCGACCAGGTGAACCGGGCCAGTACCCGCTCACGTCCGGCGCGGCCGAGTCGGGCTCTCAACCCCGGGTCGCCCAGCAGGCGGCTCAGGGCGGTCGCCAACGCGCCCGGGTCACCCGGCGGTACCGCCAGGCAGGTCTCCCCGTCGCGCCCCACGACCTCCGGGATCGCCCCGCCGGTCGTGGCCACGACCGGCGTCCCCGTGGCCATCGCCTCGGCCGCCGGGAGCGAGAAGCCCTCGTACAGCGAGGGCACGCAGGCGACCTCCGCCGAGCGGACCAGGTCGACGAGTTCGGCGTCCGAGATGCCCTTGACGAACTCGACGGAGCCTTCGAGGCCGTAGCGCTCGACGGCCTGGGCGACCGGACCTTCGGTGGGGCGTTTGCCTACGACGACCAGGTGGGCGTCGAGGTGTTCGGTGCGGACCTTGGCGAGGGCCTCGACCAGGAAGACCAGGCCCTTGAGGGGGACGTCCGCGCTGGACGTGGTGACGATCCGGCCCGGCACCTGGGGTACGGCGGGGTCCGGGGAGAACTGGTCGGTGTCGGCGCCGATGTGGACGACGTGGATGCGGTCGTCGCGGACGCCGAGGTGGTCGATGATCTCCTGGCGCGAGGTGCCGGAGACGGTGAGCACGGAGGGCAGGCGGCGGGCGACCCGCTTCTGCATCTGCGTGAACGCGTACCAGCGGCGCTTGGACATCCGCTGCCGCCGGTTCTCCGCCGCGTCCAGCTCCAACTGCCGGTCCACGGTGATGGGGTGATGGATCGTCGTCAGCAACGGGGCACCGACGTCGCCCAACAGGCCGTAGCCGAGCGTCTGGTTGTCGTGCACGACGTCGAACTCACCGCGCCTGGCGCGGAGATGGCGGCGGGCGCGCAGCGAGAACGTGAGGGGCTCGGGGAAGCCGCCGGTCCACATCGTCGCGACTTCGAGGGCGTCGATCCAGTCCCGGTACTCGTCGCGCTTCGGGGTGCGGAAGGGGTCGGGGGAGCGGTAGAGGTCGAGCGAGGGCAGCTCGGTCAGGGAGATGCCCGGGTAGCCCTCGTCGAGGACCGGGTACGGCTGGGAGCCGATGACCTCGACGCGGTGCCCGAGGCGGGCCAGTTCGCGGGAGAGATGGCGGACGTAGACGCCCTGACCACCGCAGAACGGGTTCCCTTTATAGGTGAGGAGTGCGATACGGAGCGGTCGCTCGCCGTCTGCGGCCGGGCCCTCCTGGGGGCCCGCCTGACTGGCCTCAGCGGTCACTCTGAGCCCCCTTCTGCCTGCACTGTCCCGCGAGATTACGCCGGGACGCTAATCTAGAACAAGTTTCAGACTTGATCGTCCAGGAGGTTCTGAATCTACCGGCCGGTACGGGCGCTGTGAGAAGTGGATCAGGTGATTCACACCACGGCCGAGACCCTGCCATGATCGGTCCGATCACCCGCCCTCACCGACAGTCACGGGAACAGTCACGGAACGGGAGCCATGCCAGTGGAAGCCAAGCCCGAAGCCACTGCGCGGACCTCACCGCCCCTCACCGAGCGGCAGGAGGCGCGCCGGCGCCGCATCCTGCACGCGAGCGCGCAGCTGGCGAGCCGGGGCGGTTTCGACGCCGTGCAGATGCGGGAGGTCGCGGAGTCCTCGCAGGTCGCGCTCGGCACGCTGTACCGGTACTTCCCGTCCAAGGTGCATCTCCTGGTCGCCACGATGCAGGACCAGCTGGAGCACATGCACGGCACGCTCCGCAAGAAGCCGCCGGGCGGCGAGACGGCGGCCGAGCGGGTCGCGGAGACCCTGATGCGGGCCTTCCGCGCGCTCCAGCGCGAGCCACATCTCGCCGACGCGATGGTCCGCGCGCTGACCTTCGCGGACCGCAGCGTCTCCCCCGAGGTCGACCAGGTCTCCCGGCAGACCACGGTGATCATCCTGGACGCGATGGGCCTGGAGCACCCCACTCCGGAGCAGCTTTCCGCCGTCCGCGTGATCGAGCACACCTGGCACTCGGCCCTGATCACCTGGCTCTCGGGCCGCGCGTCCATCGCCCAGGTGAAGATCGATATCGAGACAGTCTGCCGCCTGATCGACCTCACGGAACCGGGCGACGACCGATAATTTCCGTATGTCGATCATCCACCGCACCCACGTCAAGCCCACCAAGCTCGAACTCCTCTTCACCTGGCTGCCCACCCGCCCCTGGTATCACGGCTCCACGGAACCGGAGTTGGCGAAGGCCGGCGGGTTCCGGCTCGACGACCCCGAGGGCGAGGTCGGCATCGAGTTCATGGTCGTCACCGAAGGCCCGACGGCCTACCTGGTACCGCTCACCTACCGGGCCGCCCCGCTCCCCGGCGCCGAGCACGCCCTCGTCGGCACCATGGAGCACGGCGTGCTCGGTCCTCGCTGGGCCTACGACGGCTGCCACGACCCGGTGCTGACCGCCGAGTTGGTCGCGTTCATCGAGGGGCGCACCCAGGCGCAGGCGCAGAGCATCTCGCACACCCTGGACCGCGAGGTCGCCCGCTCCTGGACCGGTACGGCACCCCTCCCCGCTCTCGGCGCCCCCAACGACACGGACAGGACAACGGAGTTCGCCGTACCGGACGGCCCGACCCTGCGGCTGCACCGGGTACTGAGCCCCGGCTCCACGGCCCCCGAGGGCGCGCTCGGCCACGTCACCGGCGTCTGGGCCCAGCCCGACGGCACCCGTGTCCGTGCGCTGTTCGCCGACCTCCTGGTCTCCTAGGGCGCCAACTCCCCTGCGGCCACCGCTACTCCTCCGGCGGGAACACCGGCTCCCCGCTGCCCAGCAGCGTGATCATGATGGCCTCCACCGGGCAGCCCTCGGCCGCCGCGAGGATCCGCTCGTTGGCGTCGGTCTCCGGTTCGGCCGGGTGGGACTGCATGGCCGAGTCGAGGCGGAAGCGGTCGGGGGCCTGGTGGACGCACTGGGCCGAGCCGATGCAGACGGAGCGGTCGACCTCGACCTGCCAGCGGTCGCCCATCTCCTGTTCACCCCTCCCAGCCGGCGGGCAGGTGGATCATCTTGTGTTCGAGGAACTCGGAGAAGCCCTCGGGTCCGAACTCCCGCCCCAGACCTGAGTTCTTGTAGCCGCCGAAGGGGCCGAGCATGTCGAGGCTGAAGGTGTTGACGTTGTAGGTGCCGGTGCGGACCTGGCGGGCGATGTCGATGCCGTGGGCCACATCGCCCGTCCACACACTGCCGCTCAGCCCGTAGTCGGAGTCGTTCGCGATCTTCACGGCCTCGCTCTCGTCGCCGTACGGGAGCAGGCAGATGACCGGGCCGAAGATCTCCTCGCGGGCGATGCGCATGGAGTTGTCGACGTCTCCGAAGAGGGTCGGCTCCACGTACCAGCCGCGGTCGAGGCCGGGTGGACGGCCGCCGCCGGTAAGGATCTTGGCGCCCTCCTCCTGGCCGATGCGGATGTAGTCGAGGTTGCGCTGCTGCTGGCGTTTGGCGACCAGCGGGCCGACCTGGGTGGCGGGGTCGAGCGGGTCGCCGACCACAAGAGCGCTCGCCGCTTGGGCAAAGGCGTCCGCGAACTCGTCATAGCGCGAGCGCGGTACGAGGATGCGGGTCTGGGCAACGCACGCCTGGCCGTTGTTCATCCAGGCCGCCGAGACGATGCCGGGGACGGAGGTGGTGATGTCCGCGTCGGGCAGCACGATCGCCGCCGACTTGCCGCCCAACTCCAGTGTCACGCGGGTGAGATGACGGGCGGCTACCTCCATCACGCGCTTGCCGGCCGGGACCGAACCGGTGAAGGAGATCTTGTCGATGCCGGGGTGTCCGACGAGGTACTCGCTGACCTCGCGGTCGGCCGGGAGGATCGACAGGACGCCGTCCGGCAGCCCGGCCTCCTTCGCGATCTCGCCCAACAGGTAGGCGTCCAGGGGCGCTTCGGGCGACGGCTTCAGGATCACCGTGCAGCCGGTGAGCAGCGCGGGCGCGAGCTTGGCCGCCGCCACGAACTGCGGGACGTTCCAGGGGACCACGGCCGCGACCACCCCGACCGGCTCCCGGCGGACGAGGATCTTCCCGAGGACCCCGTCCCGCTGCTCCTCGTAGGTGAAGTCCTTCGCGACGGTGATCGCCGCGTCCCACACCATCATCGCGCCGAGGGCCTGGCCGAGGATGCTCCAGGAGTACGGCGATCCGTTCTCGGAGGAGATGACGCGGCCGATCTCCTCGTACCGGGCGGCGATCGCGTCCTTGATGCGGGTGACGACCGCGACCCGTTCGTCCAGGGTCGCGCGCGGCCAGGGTCCCTCGTCGAAGGCCCGGCGGGCCACGGCGACCGCACGGTCCACGTCCTCCCGCGACGCGTGCGGGACGCGGCCGATGACCTCCTCCGTGTGCGGGGAGATCACCTCGATGACGTCCTTGCCCAGGGGGTCGGTCAACTCCCCGCCGATGAACAGCTGTCGGTGTTCCACGAGCTCCGTCATGGCCGAACGCCTCCCCGGTGCCGCTGCCTGAACCACAGTCTGACGATCCATCAGATACGAGGACTGAATACCAGTTCCGGTCGATGGAGTCCACGTATAGTGGCCGGAAGGCGGCGATTGGGGAGTCCATGACGTCCACGGGTCAGGTCCACGACCACGGCGGCGGTGTTCGTTCCATCGAAGTCCCCATCCCCGACAACCCACTTGGGACCACGCTCGTCTACGTCGTCGACACCGACCGCGGCCCGGTCCTGGTCGACACCGGCTGGGACGACCCGGCCTCCTGGGACACCCTCGTCGCGGGCCTCGACGCCTGCGGTACGGGGGTGGGCGAGGTGCACGGCGTGATCGTCACCCACCACCACCCCGACCACCACGGCCTGTCCGGGCGGGTGCGCGAGGCGTCCGGGGCATGGCTCGCGATGCACGCGGCGGACACGGCGATCGTACGGCGGGCCCGTTCGACGGAACCGGGCCGCTGGCTGACGTACATGACCGCGAAGCTCGCGGCGGCCGGTGCCCCCGAGGAACACCTGGCCCCGCTCCGGGCGGCCCGTCCGCGCAGCGTCCCCGGCCTCACGCCCGCGCTGCCCGACCGGGAGATCGTCCCCGGCGAACTCCTCCCCCTGGCCGGCCGCCGGCTGCGCGCGATCTGGACCCCGGGCCACACCCCGGGCCATGTCTGCCTGCACCTGGAGGAAGACCACCCGGCCCAACTACCCGGCCACGGACGTCTGTTCTCCGGCGACCACCTCCTCCCCGAGATCACCCCGCACATCGGCCTGTACGAGGACCCGGACGACACCACGATCGCCGACCCCCTCGGCGACTACCTCGACTCCCTGGAGCGGATCGGCCGTCTCGCGCCCGCCGAAGTACTCCCGGCCCACCAGCACACCTTCACCGACGCGCCCGGCCGCGTACGGGAGTTGCTCACCCACCACGAGGACCGGCTGACCGGACTGCTCGCCCTGCTCTCCGAACCGCTCACCGCCTGGCAGGTCGCGGAGCGGATGGAGTGGAACCGTCCCTGGGCACAGATCCCCTTCCCGTCGAGGAACATCGCGGTGTCCGAGGCGGAGGCGCATCTGCGGCGGCTGGTGAAGCTGGGCCAGGCGGAGGTCATGACGGGGAGCGAGCCGGTGACGTACGTGGCGGTGTAATTCGGTCGTGGGGCGAGGAGTGCGGCTGATACCAACGACCCCATGGACCTGGACCCTTTGCAGCGACTGCTCGCCGAACGTGCCTGCGAGCGCGTCGTCCTGGACTTCGTCCGCCGGCTCGATCTCGGTGAACCGTCCTCCGTCGCCGGGCTGTTCACCGAGGACGGCCGCTGGGAGTAGCCGGAGGGGGAGAGAGCGGTCGAGGGGCGGGAGGCGCTGCGGAAGTATTTCGGCGCCCGTCCCGCCGGCCGGCTCTCGCGCCGCCTGATGTCGAACGTCCTGGTCACCCTCACCTCCCCCGACACGGCGATCTCGACCGCGTACTTCACGACGTACCGCGTCGACGGCCACCACGGCGGGATGGTCCCCGCCGGTCCTCCGGTCCAGGTCGGTCACTACGAGGACACCTTCCGCCAGGTGGACGGGGATTGGCTGATCAGCACCCGCACCCTGTTCCTGCCGTTCGGCGGCCCCACCCCGCGTCACTGACTTCCGCGTCACCGGCTGATCGCCGCGTACGCGATCCCCTCGTCGTACGTCATCGCCAGGCCCGCCCGGTAGCCGTTCGTGTAGGCGGCGTCGCCGAGGTGTTCGCGGACGCGGAGTTCGCAGGTGCGGCGGGTGGCGATCAGGTCCGGGGAGTCCATCTGGGCGCGGCCGGTGAGCTCCCACAGGCGGGTGCCGATGCCGAGGAGGCGGGCGGCGCGGTGGGCGTCGCCGGTGCGGATGACGGCGGCGGCCAGCAGGTCGAGGGACATCGCGGCGCCGACGGTGTTGTGCAGCAGGGCGTGGCCTGCGATCGAGGTGCGGGCGCCGAGCACGGCCGCCGGTATGTCGCCGTGCGCCAGATCGGCCTGGGCGATCATGTAGTCCGCGAAGGCCCCGCACCAGAACTCGCCCTGTTTCCGGCTGGCCGTGCGCACCTCGTCGGCGACCTCACGGCCGCGCTCGAACTCGCCCCGCAGCACGTGGGCGAGGGACAGTGCGAGCCGGACCTGGAGCTGGGCGGCGCCGAACCCGTCGTCCTGAACGGGGAGTTGGGGTGCCGCGTCGAGGACGGTGATCGCCTCGGCCTGGCGGCCGGTGAGTGCCAGGTGACCGCCCCTGAGGTAGGCGGCGGCGACCTGGGCGACCGGGGAGTCCTGTTCGCGGGCCGCGTCGGCGCAGCGCACGGCCCAGTTGGCCGCCGCCTCCTGGTCGCCCTGGAGGAGGGCGACCGCGCCGCGCGCCCACAGGGCGAGGGTGCGGCCGGGGCCGGGCGGCGACTCCACGGCGAGGGCCTGGTCGAGGCAGTGCTGGGCCTCGCGGAGGTAGCCGCAGTGCCGCCACAGGAAGCCGACATGGCCGGCCATCTCCACGGCCGCCGACCAAGCGCGGTCCCTCTCGGCGGACGGGCCGCCGTCCGTCGCCCCGTCCGGGTCCGCGAGCGCGCAGTCGACGGCCGTACGGAGATTGGCGTGTTCGGTCAGCACACGCTCGCACCAGGCGACCTGCCGTCCGGTGTTCCACTCGGCGCAGCCCTCGCGGGCGAGGCGGGCGTAGTGGTCGCGGTGGCGCCGGCGTACGGCGCGTTCCTCGCCGAGGGCGTGCAGCCAGTCGGCGCCGTACTCGCGGACGGTGTCGAGCATGCGGTAGCGGGCCGAGATGACGGGGTCGGGCAGGACGATGGACTGGGCGACGAGCCGGTCGAGCAGCCCGGCGATCCGCTCCGGGGGCAGTGGGCCGCCCGCGCAGACCTGTCGGACGGCCCCCAGGGAGAAGCCGCCGCTGAAGACGGAGAGCCGCGCCCACAACAGCCGTTCGAGCGGAGCGCACAGCTCGTGGCTCCAGCCGATGGCGGTGCGCAGGGTCTGGTGGCGGGGCGGCCGTTCGCCCGGGGCGGAGACGAGCAGGTCGAGGGGCGAGGACGGGGCGGGTGTGCCCGGCGGCGCGGACGGGTCCGGCAGGGGCGGGAGTGTCGGCAGGCGTTCGCCGAGACGGGTGTGGAGCTGGTCGAGGGTCAGGTCGGTGAGGCGGGCGGCGGCGAGTTCGAGGGCCAGGGGGATGCCGTCGAGGCGGCGGCAGACGGCGACGGCGGTGGCGCGGGCGCCCGGGTCGTCGTCCCTCAGGGGGCGGCCGGCGGCCGCGGCGCGCTGGGCGAACAGGGCTACGGCGGCGCCGGCGTCCTCATCGACACCGGGGCGGCCGTCCACCGGCAGTGGTTCGAGGTGGAGTACCTCCTCGCCGGGCAGTGCGAGCCGTTCCCTGCTGGTGAGCAGGATGCGCAGGCCGGGCAGGCGGGAGCGCAGCGCGGCGGTGAACCTGGCGCAGTCGGCGAGGACGTGTTCGCAGGAGTCGAGGATCAGCAACAGCCTTCTGCCGTGGGCCCATTCGGTGATGACGTCGATCACCGGGCGCGTCGACTGGTCGGCGAGCCGGAGGCTCTCCATGACGGCGAGGTCCACGAGTCCCGAGGTGCGCAGGGGCGAGAGTTCGGTGAGCCAGACGCCGTCGGGGTAGGCGTCCCGGACCTGCGCCGCCGCGCGCAGCGCGAGCCGGGTCTTGCCGACTCCGCCGACCCCGACGACCGTCACCGGCCGGGCCGGTCCCCCGCCCGGGTCCAACGCGGCCCGCAGCCGCCCGAGTTCGGCGCCCCGCCCGACGAAACTGTGCGTCTCGGGCGGCAGATTCCCAGGCTTGGCCTGCCTGTTGGAGTTACCGGGGTCCCCGGGGGTGTGGGAGTCGCCTGGGTTCCCGTGGTCAGTCCTGTCCGGCACGAGGCCAGTGTGTCCGTACGTCACCGGCTCCATGCGCGGGTCCCGGAACGCGGCCCACGCATGCCCGGAAAAGTCGCCGTATCACCGGAATGGCAGCCGCTTCCGATCACCGTCCGTCCCGATTCGACGAGTTGTGATCGAGAGCCGGTCAACTCCCCCGTGCCACAGGTACGGAGCCGGGAATTCCGCGATCGTCGTGGAGTGAACGCGATGGACACGAACGCGATGGACGGGGGACGCCGCTTGCTCGTCGCACCGGTCGGCTGTCTGCTGGCGGCCACGCCGGGTCTGCTGATCGGCCGGGTGCAGCCGATCCTGCCGCTGCTGGCGATCGGGCCGCTGATGGCCGCCACCTTCCTCGGTGCCCGCCGTACGCTCCTGGTCTGCTGCTGGACGGTGCTGCTCGCGCTGGCGGCGGGGCTCGGCTCGGGGGCACAGCTGAACACCGGTTTCGCCGTCCGCTGGGGCGGGCTGCTCCTCGGCTGCGTGTGCAGTGTGTACGCGGCGAGACAGCGCGGCCGGCTGCGGGAACGGCTCGCGGAGGCGCGGGAGGTGGCCCGGATCACCCAGGAGGCGATCCTGCGGCCGGTCTCCCGCACCCTCTCCGGCACCCATGTCAGCACCCGCTACCACTGCGCGCACCGCGAGTCCTCGGTCGGCGGCGACCTGTACGACCTCGCGGTGACGCCGTACGGCCTGCGGGTGCTGGTCGGGGACGCGCGCGGGCACGGGCTCGACGCGCTGCGGACGGCCGCCGACACCCTCATCGGGTTCCGTGAACTCGCCTACACGGCACCGGACTTGACGACCCTCGCGAAGGCACTGGACGCCCGGCTCGCCCCCGGTCTCGGCCCCGAGGACTTCGTCACGGCGGTGCTGGCCGAGTTCGGTCCCGGCGAGGTGCGGCTCGTCAACTGCGGCCATCCGGCGCCCCTGCGCTCCGGACAGCGCCTCGAACTCCTCGAACCCCGGGTCCCCGCACCGCCGTTGGGCCTGCGCCCCGACCCGCGGCAGTACCGGGTCCGCCTCCAGCCCGGCGACCGCCTCCTGCTCTACACGGACGGCCTCACCGAGTCCCGCGCCCTCGACGGCACCCCGTTCGCCCTGCTCACCGAGTGCGCGACGGCGCTGAGCGAACCGACGCCGGACGCGGCGCTGCACGCGCTCTACGAACGACTGCTCGCCCACGCCGGCGGCCCGCCCACCGACGACCTGGCCCTGGTCCTGTGCCAGCCGACGGGGGTGACGGCGCCGGTGCGGGTCTGAGGCCGGCCCCCGTCACCAGCCCCGGCTCAGCCCAACTTGTCGAGCAGGTCGGCCAGTTCGGCCGGCTTGGTGACCATGCAGTCGTGGCCGGACTCCAGTTCCCACACCTGGGCCGGGGTGCCGTTGGGCTGGATCGCGGGGACCGGCCGCCGCTCGAAGCCCTCCGGTTCGCTGCCCACGCAGTGGATGTGGGTGCGGGGGATCGAGCGCGCGGCCGGGTTGTCCAGCCGTACCGGCTGCTGGAGGCAGCGCGCCGACTGGTCCGAGAGCGTGGTCCGCAGCCAGGCGATGTCCGCGGGGTCGGTGACCCCGAACAGGCCCCCGGGCGGCGGCAGTTCGGGCAGCGGCGGAATCCGCCAGCCGGTACCCGAACTCACCGCCATGTCGATCAGCAGTTGCGTCACCGGCATGATGTCGATCGCGCTCTCCCCGTCCTCCGGGACCATCGCGTCGAGGTAGACCAGTTGGGCGATCCGGTCGGGGACCCGGTCGGCGGCCGATGCGACGACCAGCCCGCCGTAGCTGTGCCCGACGAGGATCACCTCGGTGAGGTCCTCCACCGTGATGAGCCCGACGACGTCGTCGACATGTGTGTCGAGGCCGACGTCGGGGCCGAGCAGCCGCGCCTTGTCGCCGTGGCCGGTCAGCGAGGGCGCGAACACCCGGTGTCCGGCCGCCGTCAGCAGCGGGACCACGCGCTGCCAGCTTTCTCCGCTGTGCCAGGCACCGTGCACCAGTAGGTATGTGGACATGGCTGTTGCTCCTCGCTGTGGTGGCCGGCGTCGCCGATCAGCACGCCACCGGTGACGCTGCCGCCCGGCCCAGGCCCCAGCCAGGGCCCCCGCGCCCCTGGGGGTGACAGGACCAGGCACGCGCGCGGCGGCCGACTTACAGTGCGGGGATGGCCGGTGAACCGAATCTGCTGGGCGAGTACGTGCGTGCCCGCCGCGAACTCGTCACCCCCGAACAGGCCGGTATCCCCGCCTACGGGGTACGGCGGGTGCCGGGCCTGCGCCGGGAGGAGGTCGCGCTGCTCGCCGGTATCAGCGCCGACTACTACCTGCGCCTGGAGCAGGGCCGCGACCGCAACCCCTCCGTGCAGGTCCTGGAGTCCATCGCCCGGGTGCTGCGGCTGGACGAGGACGCGACGGCCCATCTGCTGCGGCTGGGCGCCGCGCAGCCCAGGCGCCGCCGGCCCCGCCCGGTACGGGAGACCGTGCCCGAAGGGATCGCCAAGCTCCTCGTCACGCTCCCGCTCCCCGCGCTGGTGGAGGGCCGCTACTTCGACGTCCTCGCCGCCAACTCCCTGGCGACCGCGCTGTCCCCGCGCTTCGCCGCCGGTTCCAACCGGCTGCTGTCCCTCTTCCTCGACCCGGCCGAGCAGGCGCTCTACCCGTACTGGGAGAGCGCGGTCGGCGGCATGGTCGCCGCGTTCCGCGAGGCCGTGGGCCCCGACACGGACGACCCCCGGTTCATCGAGCTGGTCGGCGAACTCTCCCTCGCCAGCCCGCTGTTCAGCCGACTCTGGGCCCGCCACGACGTACAGGCCTGCGAGGCCGCGCCGAAGTACATCGCCCACCCCCAGGTCGGCGGCCTGGAGCTGAACCGGGAGCGGCTGAGCATCGACGGCGTACCGGGCCAGACCCTGGTCGTCTACCACCCGGACCCCGACACCGACGCCGCCGGGAAGCTGGCCCTCCTCGCGTCCATGACCCGGACACCCGACGCCGGCCGTACCCGGTCCGAGGTGACCGGCTAGGACCGTGCGGCGCCTGGGTCTTCGACTCGTCGAACCCCGTCCGTCACAGCACAACTGACGCCGCTCCCCTGGGAGTCGGCGTCGCGAACAAGGCGGTTGAGGTGCCGGCCGGCAACCCTGCCGGTACGGCACATCGCCCGGGTGCCGTCAGTCGCGGTAGCGCGGCGCGGGCGGGTAGAAGTCGCCGTAGGGGCCCAGCCACCGTTCGTGCAGGGCGCGTAGCGTGCCCGAGGTGCGCAGGTGCGCGAGGACGCCGTTGACGAAGCGGACGAGTTCGGGCGTCGTCTTCGGTACGGCGATTCCGTGCGGCTCGTAGGTGAACCGCGGTCCGGTGACGCGGGTGGCGGGGTCCTGGGCGCTCAGTCCGGCGAGGACGTTGTCGGTGGTCGACACGGCGGCCACCTCGCCCTGTTGCAGCAGCAGGAGGCAGTCGGTCCAGTCGGAGACGGTCACCGGCCGCACCGCCGGGCGGGCGCGTCGCAGCTCGGTCAGTGAGGTGGTGCCCCGGGCCGTGCACACCTTCTGTCCGGCGAGATCGGCCAGGGTCTTCACCGGGGAGGTGTCGGTGACGAGGACGCGCTGCCCCGAGTCGAGGTAGTCGCTGCTGAACAGCACCTGCTGCATGCGCTCGCAGGTGATCGTCATGGAGTGGACGACGAGGTCGACCTGACCGCGTTGCAGTATCCCGATCCTCTGCGCGGACGGCACGGCCTTGAACTGCACCCGGTCCGGCCGCCCGAACAGCGCGCGGGAGATCTCCCGCACCAGGTCGATGTCGAGCCCGTCCAGCTGCCCGGTGTCGGAGTCGCGGTAGCCGAAGAGATAGGTGTTCTGGTCCACTCCCACGATCAGCCGCCCCCGGGCGACGATCCGCTCCATCGCCGTACCGCTGGGCATCCTGCCGCCGGGCGTCGGCATGTGGGCGAGCGGTCTCAACGACCGCAGCGGATCACAGCTCGCGCCGGCCGCCGCGGATGCGCTCGCGGACGCGGACGCGCTGACGGTCGACGCGGACGCGCGCACCCCGGCGGCCGAACGGCGTTGCGGTACGGCCGAGTCGGCGCAGGACACCGTCAGCGCCAGTACCGCGACCGACGCCACGACCCCGGCAACCAGCCGCCGGCGAAAGGGGACGACGGCACCACCCGACAAACCGCCTTCTTCCCCACGTGCCCGAAGTTCCCTCACACTGCCCCGCAGCCCTCGGAACCCATCCGAAGACGCCGTCCGGCGCCCCGGCCCCTCACGCGCTCGTCGGTGGTGACGCGTTCACGTTGATTCACGGTTCCCGAGGAGACGCGAGCGACCGGATCAACTCCTCTGCGGCACCGAGGAGTTCGACCTCGCGCGGAGTCATCGTCGGGTTGGCCGCGCGCCTCCGCCGGGCTTCCGCCAGCCCCGCCTCCGTGAGGTCGGCGGGGTCGGCGAGGAGTGCGGCGAGCACCGCGCGGGCCGGCTCGGCGATCGGCTGGTCGTCCACGGCGACCTGGGCGAGGATGATCGCGGAGAGACCCCAGTCGAGCCCGGGGTCGCCGTCCTCCGCGGTGCCCCAGTCGATGACGCGGGGACCGGCCGGGGTGAGCATCACGTTCTCCGGGTGGAGGTCGAGATGCAGGACGCGGGTGCCGGGGCGCCGGCCGGGTATCGCGTGCAACTGCCGTAGCAGCGCGGCGAGTACGGTCCCCGCCTCCCGCACGTCGATCGAGCCCGCGACAAGGGCCTCCAGCATGGTGGGCCCGGCCAGCCGTTCCATCACCAGGTCGGTGCGCGAAGTGACCGAGGTGACCGAGTCCTCCGGCCTTACCCGGGGCACGGGGTAGCCGTACGCGCGCACATGCTCCATCACCGCGCCCTCGGCCGCCGCGTCCCCCCAGTCCTCCCGGTTGCGGCGGAGTACCCACTCCCCGTCGATCTCGTACACGTCCGCGGTACGGCCGGAGCCGAGCAGCTTCCCCGTCGTCGACATGGCCAGAACCTACCGGAACGGGTGGACCGGGCACCCCCTCCCCACAGCCGATGCCCAGGCTGGCCGTAGAGTGACCGCGTCGTCATCACACCCGTACGGGGGGAAGCCGGTGCAATTCCGGCGCTGACCCGCAACCGTGATCCGGTCCTCGGCCACCTCCGGGACCGGTGAGCCGGACCGCCCCGCACGGTACGTGACCGGCTCATACGCACCGTCGAGGAATACGGAGCCGAGCCGCCCGGGGGTGTTCCCGTGCTGCCGTGCTCCCCACAGGGGAAGGCATTCGCCGATCATGAACGTCCGCCGCAGCGCCACGGCTCTGGCCGCCGGCATCACCGTCACAGTGATCGCCGCGGCACCCGCCGTCGCCGGTCCGTCGCCGTCCCCGTCCGTGGCGATACCCGCCGGGCTCTACGGCACCTCCGACCCCACCTACGACGGCGTCTGGCGCCAGTCCCTCGCCCTCCTCGCGCAGGACGCCGTGGGTGTGCAGCCCGCCGACAAGGCGGTGGCGTGGCTGGCCGGGCAGCAGTGCGCGAACGGCGCCTTCGCGGCGTTTCGGGCCGACCCCGGCAAGGCGTGCGACGCGAAGGTCATGGTCGACACGAACAGCACGGCCGTCGCCGTACAGGCCCTCTCGACGCTGACCGTCTCCTACGACGCCCAGGTGGCCAAGGCCGTCAAGTGGCTGAAGTCCGTCGAGAACACCGATGGCGGCTGGGGGTACTCCCCCGGCGGGGCCAGTGACGCGAACTCCACCGCCGTCGTCATGGGTGCGCTCGGCGACGCCGGAGTGACCGTGCCGAACATCCGCAAGGACGGGAAGTCGCCCTACGACGCCCTCCGGAAGCTCGCGCTGCCCTGCGACGACGGCACGGACGCGGGCGCCTTCGCCTACCAGCCCGACAAGAAGGGCAAGCTCTTCGCCAACGCGGACGCGACCGCCGCGGCCGTGCTCGGGATGTCCGGCCAGTCGCTGGCCGGCAGCCGGCAGGACGACGCCGGCTCGCCCGCCAAGTGCGAGAAGCCCGGCGCCGATCCCGAGCAGTCGGCGATCAACGGCGCCGCGTGGCTCGCCGAGGCCATGGCGAAGGACGGGCACCTGACCTCCGCGCTCCCCGGCGCCAAGCCCCGGCCCGACTACGGCAACACGGCCGACGCGATCGTCGCCCTGTCCTCCCTCGGCCTGCACGACCAGGCCGCGAAGCCGCTGCGCTGGCTGGAGACCCACGCCAGGTCATGGGCCGCGCAAGGCGGTCCGGCCGCCTACGCGCAGCTCGTCTTCGTCGCGACCACCGCGAAGGGCGCCGACGTCCACGACTTCGGCGGCCAGAACCTCGTCACCCTGCTGAACGCGACCGGCCCGACCCCCGCGCACATCGAGGAACCGGTCACCGCAGGCCCGGTGCAGAAGGCGGCATCCGACGACAACGACGGTTCCCCGAACGTCGCCTGGACCGTCGGCGGCGCGCTCCTCGCCGTCGCCGCAGCCGGTTTCGTCCTGGTCGCCCGCAACCGCAAGCGCGGACGGCAGCAGTGATCCGCCGCCCCTCCCTCACCCTCCTCCTCGCCGCACTCCTGCTCGCCCTCACCGCCAACTCCCCCGCTCAGGCGGCCGGTTACCGCTACTGGTCCTTCTGGGACCGCACCGGCACCCACTGGACCTACGCCACCCAGGGCCCCTCCACCACCCGCCCCGCCGACGGCGACGTCCAGGGCTTCCGCTTCGCGGTGAGCAAGGACTCGGCGGACGCGAAGCAACCCCGGGGCCCAGCACCCGACTTCGCGACCATCTGCGCCAACTCCCCGGCCGTGGAAGGGAAGAAGCGCGTCGCTCTCGTCGTCGACTTCGGTACGCGGTCCGACGCCCCGTCCGGCGAAACCCCACCCGCCGCCCGCACCGCCTGCGCCACCGTGTCCCCCGACGCGACGACGGCGGAGGCCCTGGCAACGGTCGCAAAGCCTCTGCGCTACGACACGAACGCCCTGTTGTGCGCGATCGCGGGGTATCCGGAGCAGGGTTGCGGCGAGCAGATCACCGCAGAACACCACGACGGCCCCTCGGTGGGCATACTCGCGGGCGCGACAGCGATCGCCCTCCTGGCAGCGGCAGCGGTCTGGCAAACCCGCAGGCACAAACATGCCTAGCAGCAACCCCCTCAAGGGGCGCGGGGAACTGCGCGACCAGCCACGACGGCGCCGCACCCGCCGAGCGACAGACCGCGGCAGTTCCTCCCGCGCCCCCAACCCCACCAACGTCACCCACCCCGGCGCCTGGTGGGCCTGGTCCCTCGGCCTGGCCACCGCCGCCACCCGCACCACCAACCCCCTCCTCCTCGCCCTCCTGATCACCGTCACGGCCTACGTCGTGGCAACCAACCGCTCCCCCGCCCCCTGGTCCCGCTCCTACACCGCCTTCGCGAAACTCGCCCTCGCCGTGCTCCTCATCCGCCTCCTCTTCGCGATCGCCCTCGGCTCCCCCGTCCCCGGCACCCACACCCTCCTCACGCTCCCCGAAGTCCCGCTCCCCCACTGGGCACAGGGCATCCGCCTCGGCGGCGAGGTCACCGCGGAGGGCCTGGCCTTCGCGTTCTACGACGGCCTGAAGCTGGCCACGTTGCTGATCTGCGTAGGCGCGGCGAACGCCCTCGCGAACCCGGCCCGGCTCCTCAAGTCCCTGCCGGGCGCGTTGTACGAGACCGGCGTCGCGGTGGTCGTCGCGCTCACCTTCGCCCCGAACCTCGTCGCGGACGTCCAGCGCCTGCGTGCCGCCCGCCGCCTCCGGGGCCGCCCCGACCGGGGCCTGCGCGGTCTGCTCCAGGTCGGACTCCCGGTCCTGGAGGGCGCGTTGGAGCGCTCGGTCGCCCTCGCCGCCGCGATGGACGCGCGCGGATACGGTCGTACGGCACAGGTGCCCGCCTCCGTACGGCGGACGACGACCGCCCTCACGCTCGGCGGGCTGCTGGGCGTGTGCGCGGGAACGTACGGGCTGCTCACCGCCGAAGGCGGGGTCTATGGGCTGCCGTTGCTGCTCGCCGGGGTGGTCGCCGCGGCGGCGGGGCTGCGGCTGGGCGGCCGCCGTACGCTGCGCACCCGGTACCGCCCCGACCCGTGGAACGCGCGGGCGTGGCTGGTCGCGGGCTCGGGCGCCGCGGTCGCCGCGCTGCTGACGCTCGCCTCCGTCCGCGACCCCGGCGCACTCACTCCCGGGGTGGTGCCACTGGTCGCGCCGACCCTTCCCCTCTGGCCGGCGGCCGCCGTACTGCTGGGCCTGGCCCCCGCGTTGCCCACTTTCAAGGAGCCGTCGTGATCCGCTTCGAGGATGTCTCCGTGACGTACGAAGGCACGGCCCAACCGGCCGTCCAGGGACTCGACTTCGAGGTCCCGGAAGGTGAACTCGTGCTACTCGTCGGCCCGTCGGGGGTCGGCAAGTCCACGGTGCTCGGCGCGGTGAGCGGACTCGTCCCGCACTTCACCGGCGGCACCCTGCGCGGCCGGGTCACGGTCGCCGGCCGTGACACCCGCACCCACAAGCCGCGTGAACTCGCCGACGTGGTGGGCACGGTGGGCCAGGACCCGCTCTCCCACTTCGTGACGGACACGGTCGAGGACGAACTCGCCTACGGCATGGAGTCGTTGGGCCTCGCCCCGGAGGTGATGCGCCGCCGTGTCGAGGAGACCCTCGATCTGCTGGGCCTCGCCCGACTGCGCGACCGCCCCCTCGCCACCCTCTCCGGCGGCCAGCGACAGCGCGTCGCGATCGGCTCGGTGCTCACCCCGCACCCCCGGGTCCTCGTCCTCGACGAACCGACCTCGGCCCTGGACCCGGCCGCCGCCGAGGAGGTACTCGCGGTCCTCCAGCGCCTGGTCCACGACCTCGGGACCACGGTCCTGCTGGCCGAACACCGCCTGGAGCGCGTCGTCCAGTACGCCGACCAGGTCGTCCTGCTCCCGGCCCCGGGTGCGGCGCCGGTCCTCGGCACCCCGGCGGAGGTGATGGCGGTGTCCCCCGTGTACCCCCCGGTCGTCGCCCTGGGCCGCCTGGCCGAGTGGACGCCGTTGCCCCTCACCGTGCGGGACGCGCGGCGCCGGGCGGACGGGCTGCGGGAGCGCCTGGCCGGACGGGAACCGGACCGTGGCGCAACCCCGTTCACCGGCCAGCTCCCCAACTCCCGGCCACCGAGCTCCCGTTGGCGCGCACGCAAGCAGACGGCCCCAACTCCCGCCCGCACAGCGGAAGTCCGCGCCCTCTCCGTCCGCCGCGCCGGCATCGACGCCCTCCGCCGCGTCGACCTCACCCTCGCCCCCGGCGAGACCGTCGCCCTCATGGGCCGCAACGGCGCCGGCAAGTCCACGCTCCTCAACACCCTCGTCGGTCTGGTCGCGCCCACCTCCGGAACGGTCCAGGTCGGCGGTCTCACCCCGCATCGCACGGCGCCCCGGGACCTCGTACGCCGGGTGGGTCTGGTCCCGCAGGAACCCCGTGACCTGCTGTACGCCGACACGGTCGCCGCCGAGTGCGCCGCGGCCGACGCGGACGCGGGCGCCGAGCCGGGTACCTGCCGCGCCCTCGTCTCCGATCTGCTCCCCCATGTGACCGACGACATCCACCCGCGCGATCTCTCCGAGGGGCAGCGCCTCGCGCTCGCCCTCGCGATCGTGCTCACGGCCCGGCCGCCCCTCCTCCTGCTCGACGAGCCGACCCGGGGTCTCGACTACGCGGCCAAGTCCCGCCTGGTCACGATTCTGCGCGCGCTCGCGACCGAGGGTCACGCGATCGTCCTGGCCACCCATGACGTGGAGCTCGCCGCCGAACTGGCCCACCGGGTCGTCCTCCTCGCCGAGGGAGAGGTGATCGCGGACGGCCCGACCGCGGAGGTGGTCGTGGCGTCCCCGTCCTTCGCCCCGCAGACGACGAAGATCCTCGCCCCGCAGCAGTGGCTGACCGTCGCCGAGGTACGGGAGGCCCTGACATGAGGGAGACAAGGGGTATGAGGGGCATGAGGCCGATCCCCTTCACTCCCCGCTCCGCCGCCGCCCTCACCCTCGTCACCGTCACCGGGATCGCCGCCTTCACCTGGCCCTTCCTCGCCCCGCCCGGCTCCCAGGTCGCCGCGCACTCGCAGGACGCGCCCTGGCTCTTCGCCGGCCTGCTCGTCCTGCTCGTCGCCGTCGCCGCCGCGGCGATCTCGGAGTCCGGGCTCGGCCCGAAAGCCGTGGCCATGCTGGGCGTGCTCGCCGCGACCGGCGCAGCCCTCCGCCCCGTCGGCGCCGGTACGGCCGGTATCGAGCCGATGTTCTTCCTGATGGTGCTGAGCGGACGGGTCCTGGGACCCGGTTTCGGATTCGTGCTCGGCAACGTCACGATGTTCGCGTCGGCGCTGCTGACCGGCGGGGTCGGCCCGTGGCTGCCGTTCCAGATGCTGGCGATGGGCTGGTTCACGATGGGCGCGGGCCTGCTGCCGGGCCGGGAGCGGCTGCGCGGCCGTAGTGAGATCGCGGTGCTCGCCTGCTACGGCTTCCTCGCCGCGTTCGCCTACGGCACCGCGATGAACCTGGCGGGCTGGCCCTTCATGGGGGCGCTGGCCTCGTCGGTCGCCTTCGACCCGGGGGCGGCCGTGCCCGCGAACCTGGCGCGTTTCGTCGCGTACTGCGTGGCCACCTCGCTGGGCTGGGACCTGGGGCGGGCGGTCGTCACGGTCGCGCTGACGCTGACCGTCGGTCCGGCACTGCTGCGGGCGCTGCGCCGGGCGACCCGGCGGGCGGCCTTCGAGACGCGGGTCACTTTCGACGGACGAACCGGGTGAAGCGTCCCACATGACGCATGTCACCAACGATGTGGATTAGTAGGGTCAAATGGGTGTCATGCACGCGTCCGCATGCCCTCTGACCTGGGGCTTGAGAGCCACGTCACACAGTTGACGATTCACCCACATGCGACCACAACTAGTAAAAGGGGTCTTTGCGGACACGGATCGAGAGTGCTTCTGTGGAGCAGTCGCACGGCGCCGACGAGTCCTCACGGGCCTCGGCGCCGACGCCTTGCCGGGGCCGCGCCCCGCGTGACACCGGCAGGCATACGACGTCACTGTCCCCGAAGAAACAGGTTCTCCGTGTCCGTCTCCCGCATCGTCGCTCGCATCGCCTCCCCGAAGAAGGCCCTGACCGCCGCCGCTCTGGCCGCCGCCACCACCGGTCTGGTGCTGACCTCGGCTCCCGCTCAGGCCGCGACGACCTCCGCCTCCTCCGCCCAGGCGATCGCGCACAGGATGATCCCGAGCGCGGCGCAGTACAACGCGTTCAGCAAGATCGTCGAGCACGAGAGCGGCTGGAACGTCACCGCCACGAACTCCTCCTCCGGCGCCTACGGCCTGGTCCAGGCGCTGCCCGGTTCGAAGATGGCCTCGGCCGGCTCGGACTGGAAGACCAACCCCGCCACGCAGATCAAGTGGGGTCTGAACTACATGAACTCCCGCTACGGCTCCCCCGCCGCGGCCTGGAGCTTCTGGCAGTCCAACGGCTGGTACTGATCACCGGCCCACACACACGCACACGCGGCGGCGGCCCCCCGGCATCCCGGGGGGCCGCCGCTACATTGCGTTCATGGACCAGAACACGGACCAGAACACACGGCCCAAGCCCTACGACCGTGAGGCGCGCGGACTCCGGCTGGTGCCCGTGCTGCTCGGTCTGACCCTGGTGAGCGGGCTGATCGACGCCGTCAGCTATCTGGGCCTCGGGCACGTCTTCACCGCGAACATGACCGGCAATGTGGTGGTCCTCGGCTTCGCCGCCGCCGGGGCGCCCGGTTTCTCGGTGTCGCGCACCCTCACCTCGCTCGGCGCCTTCCTGGTGGGCGCGGCGGCCGGGGGCCGGATCGCGGTGCGGATGGACACCGGCTCGCGCCGCACCTGGGCCCGGGTGAGTCTCGGCGCGGAGGCGCTGCTCGTGGGCGTGGCCGCGGTGATCGCGTTCGTCGCGCCGGGCGACAGCGCCACCACGCACCCCTTGATCGCCCTCACCGCCTTCGCGATGGGTCTGCGCAACGCGGTGGTCCGCAAGCTCAGGGTCACCGACTTCACGACCACCACGGTCCTGACGATGACCCTGACCGGACTGGTCGCCGACTCGGTCGCGGGCGAGGGCCGGGGCCCCGGCACCTTCCGCCGCCTCTCGGCGGCCGTGGCGATGGCCGTAGGAGCGTTTTTCGGCGCGTGGCTGATCCTGCACCACGATCTGCGCTACCCACTTCTGCTCGCGGCCCTGGTCGCCGGGGTGTTCGCCGTGATCGCATCCGGACGGGAGTAGCCCAAAGCCCGGTCAAGAAGGCAGAATTCGTGCGTCTGAGTCCCACGATCAAGAGGATCGATCACACATGATCACGCTCACGAAGGAAGACGGTCCGGCGGATCTGGACGGAGTGACCCATCTGGAGATCGGGGCGTCCTGGGACCCCACCGTCGGCAGCAGCGGTGGCATCATCGGGAAGCTGCGGCAGAAGGCGGGTACCGACCTCGATCTGATCGCCATCGCGATGCAGGGCCAGGACCCGGTACGACTCGCGGGGCTCGACTCCGTGGACCCGCTGGGCAACGGCTCGCTGGTGCACAGCGGTGACAACCAGACCGGCAAGGGCGACGGCGACGACGAGACGGTGACCGTCGACCTCGCGCGGATACCCGGCAACATCACCTCGATCGTCTTCGTCGCCGCCGCCTACAAGAAGGGCAGTTCCTTCCAGAAGGCACGGAACATCGCCTTCAAGGTGTACGACGCGACCGGCGGCAGCACCCAGCAGGTCGCCGAGATCTGGCCCAACCTGCTCAGCAGCCACAACGGCTGCGCGGTCGCCAAGGCGGTCCGGGACGGCGCCAGTTGGAAGCTCCAGGTCATCAACGAGACCGGGAACATCAAGCAGGGGGACGAGCGGGAGCTCATGAAGTTCGCGGTACGGAAGTAGGCACGGTCACAGCGAGGACGGGCCGGCGGCGCCGGGATGCCGCCGGCCCGAGCTGTGTGCGCATCCTCAACCGGCGGTCACCTGAAGCTCCTTGACGCCGTTGATCCAGGCGGAGCGCAGCCGGCGCGGGTCGCCCGTCAGGGTCAGGTTGGGCATCGCGTCCGCGATCGCGTTGAAGATCAGGTCGATTTCGAGGACCGCGAGGGACTTGCCGAGGCAGTAGTGCGGGCCGCCGCCGCCGAAGCCGAGATGCGGGTTCGGGTCGCGCATGACGTCGAACTCGTCCGGGTTCTCGAAGACTTCGGGGTCGTGGTTGGCGGAGGCGTAGAAGATGCCGACGCGGTCGCCCTTCTTGATGTGCTTGCCGCCGAGTTCGGTGTCCTGGGTCGCCGTCCGCTGGAAGGCGTTGACCGGGGTGGCCCAGCGGACGATCTCCTCGGCGGCGGTCGAGGGACGCTCCCGCTTGTACAGCTCCCACTGCTCGGGGTGGGTGAGGAACGCGTGCATGCCGTGGGTGATGGCGTTGCGGGTCGTCTCGTTCCCGGCGACCGACAGCATGAGCACGAAGAAGCCGAACTCGTCGGAGTTCAGGTTGCCCTCGTCCTCGGCGGCGACCAGGGTGCTGACGATGTCGTGGGCCGGGCACTGCTTGCGTTCGGCGGCCATTCCCATGGCGTACGCGATGAGTTCGGCGGCGGACTCGGCGCCGACCTGCTCCGTGATCGCGTACTCGGGATCGTCGTAGGCGATCATCTTGTTGGACCACTCGAAGATCTTGACGCGGTCGTCCTGCGGGATGCCGATGAGTTCGGCGATGGCCTGGAGGGGCAGTTCGCAGGCGACCTCGGTGACGAAGTCGAAGGGGCCGGAGTGGGTGCGGGCGTTCGCCACGATGGCCTGGGCCCGGTTGCGCAGGCGTTCCTCCAGGGCGCGGATCGCGCGGGGGGTGAAGCCGCGCTGGACGATCTGGCGGACGCGGGTGTGTTCGGGCGGGTCCATGTTGAGCAGGATCAGCCGCTGGGCGTCGATCGATTCGCGCTCCATGTGCTCGTGGAAGCGGATGATCGCCGTGTTGAGGGTCGAGGAGAAGATCTCCGGGTGGGTGGAGACGTACCGGACGTCGGCGTGCCGGGTGACGGCCCAGTAGCCCTCGTCCTGGAACCCCGCGATGCCCGCGGGCTGCGGGATCCAGCGGACCGGTTCGGCCGCGCGCAGTTCGGCGAACTCCGGCAGGGGCACGCGGTGGTGGAGCAGATCGGGGTCGGTGAAGTCGAACCCTTCGGGCAACGCTGGACAGGGCATCGGCGCAACTCCCGTCATCTGACGGTCCATCAGGAACCCGGCTGCCGTGAAGGTAATAACGGGTTCTACAAGTAGCAAGAGGCACGGCAAGCCGAATTCCCTGCACGACCCTTGCGGTTGTGGACGGCCTGTCAGCAGACTGCACACAGAACTAGAACGCGTACTAGTTCTGCGTGGCGGGTGGCCGGGACGCCCGCGCCGCGCGGTGGACGAGGAGAGGACGTGTCCCATGGCCGCGGAACCCGTCATCGTGGAAGCCGTACGCACCCCCATCGGCAAGCGCGGCGGCGCGCTCGCCAATCTGCATCCCGCCTATCTGCTGGGCGAGACCTACCGTGAACTCCTCGGCCGCACCGGCATTCACGCCGACTGCGTCGAACAGATCGTCGGCGGCACGGTGACCCACGCCGGCGAACAGTCCATGAACCCCGCGCGCACGGCCTGGCTGACCATGGGCCTGCCCTACGAGACGGCGGCCACGACCGTCGACTGTCAGTGCGGCTCCTCGCAGCAGGCCTCGCACATGACCGCCAACCTGATCGCGGCGGGCGTCATCGACGTCGGCATCAGCTGTGGCGTCGAGGCGATGTCACGCGTGCCGCTGGGCTCGGGGTCGAAGCACGGACCGGGGAAGCCGTTCCCGGACGAGTGGAACGTGGACCTGCCCAACCAGTTCGAGGCCGCCGAACGCATCGCCCGCAACCGGAAGTTGACCCGCGAGAACGTCGACTCGCTCGGCCTGATCTCGCAGGAGCGGGCGGCCATCGCCTGGTCCGAGGAGCGGTTCAAGAAGGAGACGTTCGCCGTCCAGGTGCCGACGACGGAGGACGAGCAGCGCGCCGGCCAGGGCATGTGGCGGCTGGTCGACCGGGACGAAGGCCTGCGCGACACGACGATGGAGGGACTCGCGAGGCTGAAGCCGGTCATGCCGACGGCCGTCCACACGGCGGGCAACTCGTCCCAGATCAGCGACGGCGCCTCGGCGATCATGTGGGCGTCGAAGCGGATGGCGCGGGCGCTCAAGCTCAGGCCGAGGGCAAGGATCGTGGCTCAGGCGCTGGTCGGAGCCGACCCGCACTACCACCTCGACGGGCCGATCGACGCGACGCGCGCCGTACTCGGCAAGGCGGGCATGACCCTCAAGGACATCGACATCGTCGAGATCAACGAGGCTTTCGCATCAGTGGTGTTGAGCTGGGCGCAGGTCTTCGAACAGGACCTGGAGAAGGTCAACGTGAACGGCGGCGCGATCGCCCTCGGCCATCCGGTCGGGGCCACCGGTGCCCGCCTCATCACCAGCGCACTGCACGAACTGGAGCGCACCGACAAGGAGTTCGCGCTGATCACCATGTGCGCGGGCGGGGCACTGGCGACCGGGACGATCATTCAGCGCCTGTAGCCGACCAGTCGGCGGGGATCAGTTGCTCCGCCGCGCAGGCGCGGAAGGCCGCGAGCAGTCGGCGGTTCTCCTCGCCTGCGCGGGTGGCCAGGACGACCGGGATGGGATCCACGCCCTCCAGCGGGACCGTGGTCAGATCGGGCCGCAGACCCTTCAGGACGCTGCCCGCCGGGGCGAGGCACACCGCCTCGCCCGCGGCGATGAGTTCGAGCTTGTCCTCCAGGTTCCTGACGAGCGGACCGTCCGGCGCCGGGCGTCCGTCCGGACGGGGGTCGACACGCCAGAACGCGTTGAACTCCTCGTCGGGGAACCGGGGTACGGGCTCGTCGGCGATGTCGTCGAGGGTGATGAGTTCCTTGCCGGCCAGCCGGTGGGTGACCGGCATCATCACCACGCGGGGCTCCTCGTAGAGGACGGTGACGCTCAACCCCTCGGTGGGGAAAGGGAACCGGCCCACGACCACGTCCACCCGGTGCTCCAGCAGGGCGATCGGCAGCTCGCCCCAGCCCAGGAAGCGGCTGTGCACGTCGGCGTCCGGGTGGCGCGCACGCAGGGCCCGCACCGCCGGGGTGACGATGAGCCCGGTCATGAACCCGATGACGATACGACTGGGCTGCCCGACCGCCCGCGCCACGGCCGCCGCCTCCTCCGCCGACCGCAGCAGCGCCCGGGCCCGGGGCAGGAACGCTGCCCCCGCTTCGGTGAGTCGGGTGCCCTGCGTGGTCCGGTCGAGGAGCCGCACCCCCAACTCGCCCTCCAGCCGCCGCACATGGCGGCTGAGCGAAGGCTGCGCGAGATGCAGCACGGCCGCCGCCCGCCCGAAGTGCAGTTCCTCGGCGACGACGGTGAAACAGCGCACCAGACGCAGGTCCAGGTCGGTCATACATCGACTGTACGTCCGTAGGAGCTGGGGTGATACCGGAACTGAATCACGTCTTCCGGAGTCGGTCTTGGACGGGCGTACCCAGGCGGGCGCAGGCTGGAAGCACACCACTTCCGAACCCACCTGGGGTGATTTCGTCATGCGTGTTTTCGTCACCGGCGCGACCGGATTCGTCGGCGGCGCCGTCGTCCGCGAACTGCTCGACTCGGGACACCAGGTCCTCGGCCTCGCCCGCTCCGACACCTCGGCGGAACAACTGGCCGCGACCGGAGCCGAGGTCCACCGGGGTTCCCTGGAGGACCTCGACGCGCTCCGCGCGGGCGCGTCCGCCGCCGACGGTGTGATCCACACCGGTTTCATCCACGACTTCTCGAACTACGCGGCCTCCGTCGTGACGGACCTGAACGCGGTCAGGGCCCTGGTCGACGCGCTCTCCGGCTCGGACCGCCCCCTCGTCATCAGCTCCGTGATGAGCCACGGCCCGACCGAGGACGACGTACCCGACCCGTCCGCACGCCCCGACCTGCCGCGCCTCCCCGCGGAGGTGACGGTCCTGGCGGCGGCAGCGCAGGGCGTCCGCGCGTCGGTCATCCGACTGCCGCAGGTGCACGGCGAGGGCGATCACGCCTTCGTCCCCGGCCTCATCGACATCGCCCGCGCCAAGGGCGTCTCCGCCTACGTCGGCGACGGCACGAACCGCTGGGCCGCCGTCCACCGCGAGGACGCTGCGCTGCTGTACCGGTTGGCGTTGGAGGACGCCCCCGCGGCCACTGTCCTGCACGCGGTCGCCGACGAGGGGGTACCGGTACGGGAGATCGCCGAGGTCATCGGCAGGCGGCTGGGCCTACCGGTGACGAGCGTGCCGGTCGAGCAGGCCGGGGACCACTTCGGCTGGCTGGGCCACTTCGTCGCGTCCGACCTCACGGGAACGAGCACGCTCACACAGAAGCGGTTCGGCTGGACTCCGACCCGGATCGGCCTGCTGGCCGACCTGGACCACGACTACTACTTCAACCAACCGTCGTAGCGGTCCAGTTGACGAAGGTGGTGAACGCGGCGGGGTCGAGGGTGAGGATCGGCCCCGCCGGGGTCTTGGAGTCGCGGATGAGGAGGGCGGTGGGGGTTGTGGGGCAGGAGGCTTCGGCGATCTCTACGCAGTTGCCGCCCTGATCACCGCTGTACGAGGACTTGCGCCAGGCGAGGGGGCCGATCGGCGCGCACTCGATGCAGTTGCCGCCCTGATCACTGCTGTAGCTGGACTTCCGCCACTGCGTCCCCGTCGGCATCGCGTTGTTCCCCATAACGTTCCTCCATCACGCGCCGGATCAGCTCCGCCGAGTCCCTGAGGGAGAGGGCGGCGGCCTGGAGATGATCGTAACGGAGCGAACAGTCCTTGACAGTGTCCGGGTTGGCTGTGGGATGCCCGCTTCCGTAGCTCTCCGTGTAGACGATGGTCGGGTCGCTCGGAAAGCGGTAGAGGTCATACGAGCCTTGAAGTCCCGCGTGCGCTCCGGTCGAGTGCGGCAGAACCTGGATGTTGATCCGAGGATTGTTCTCGTAGGCCAACAGGCGGGCCAGTTGGTTCCTCATGGTCTGTCGGCCGCCGATCTCCAGATACAGCGCGGCCTCGCTCAGGATCGCCCAGAAGACCGGCGGCTCCTCCTTCTGGAAGATGCGCTGACGAGCCATGCGTACGGCGGTCCGGTCGTCCAGGTTGCTCTGGTCCAGCGTGCCGAGCACAGCGCGGGCGTACTCCTCGGTCTGGAGGAGACCGTGGATCATCTGTGCCTCGAACGAGCAGATCTCCACTGCCCGCGCCTGCAATTCGGCCACCTGCTGGAACCAGGACGGGAGTTGGCTGCGCAGCACCAGATCGAGCAACCGGGTCAGCAGCCCACCTGTGTCGAGCGCCGCGTCCACCCGCTGGCTGAACTCCAGCGTGGGCAGCTTGCGGGCCGTCTCGATCTGGCCGATCAGTGACCCGGTGTAGTTGACGATCTTGCCGAGTTCCCGTTGCGTGAGACCGGCGGCCTCTCGGTAGCGGCGCAGTTCGAAGCCGTAGTAGTCCAGCGGCGACGCCCCTGGATCGAGGGTGTTGATGTGCACGCGAAGCCCCTGCCTCCCGACAACCGACCAGAAGTGTCCACCCGCGAACGGGTTGTATTCGTGCCGTTGCCGAGGGTAGCGGCGGGGCGGCAGCCTCATAGTGTGAATGAACCAACTCCCCCCGCCATGCTGGCCTTTCCCGACCGCCGGCAGTACGTCATGCGCCTCACCGTGGGTGAACACTCCGCCCGGCACATCCGCCGTATCGTCCGCTCGTTCCTGCTGGAGTGGGGCATGCCGGAGCTGTCGGACACCGTGGAACTGGCCGTGACGGAGCTCCTCGCCAACGTCGTCCGGCATGTTCCGGACCGGCGCTGCGGACTGCGCCTGCAACGCCGGCTCGCCGGAGTTCGCGTGGAGGTGACGGACGGCTGTCCTGAACTCCCCGCCCTGAGGCCGGAGTTGGATCCCGAGTCGGAGAACGGCCGCGGGCTCGTGATCCTGGACGCGGTGACCGACAAGTGGGGGGTGTCACCGGCGTCGAGGGGCGGGAAGACGGTGTGGTTCGAGTGCTCGTGAACTCGGGCCGTCAGCCGCCGAGTTCGGCGGTGTCGTCGGCGGGCGGGGTCTTGACGGTCACCTTCTGGTTGATGTCGAGGAAGGTGACGGTCAGGTCGAGCCTGCCGCCGTCGGGGTCGTTCTGGGTGGGATAGGTCTTGCCCTGTACCCGGAACTGCTTGGGGTGGTCGTCGCCGTCGACCCACAGGTCCATGGTCAGGGTGCCGTCGACCCGCAGGGCCACGAACTGGTCGATGCTGTCGGTCCGGCGCTGCCAGGACGCCTTGCCCTTGGCGGCACTCTGGGCCGCGCGCAGGCCGCGGGTGGTGACCGTTCCCCGGTAGTGCACGGCCTTCGTGCCGTCGACCGTCTCTGCGCCGATCCGCCGGACATCCTTGGAGCCTGCCAGGATCGTGGACTGGACGACCGGGCTCCCCTCCAGCGAACCGGGCAGCACACCATAGGAGTTGTTGTCCGCCGCGCCACGCCCCCACACGGCCGGCTCGGCCTTCAGCCAGCCCTTGCCGCCCCACTTCGCCGTGTCGACGCCGCTGCCGCCGAGGTAGATCGACTTGCCGACGAACCGGATGTCCAACTCGCCGGGCTTACGCGCTCCGACCACCGTCATCACCATCGTCATGGCCGCCGGTTTCGCCTTCATGGACGCCTCGGCCGTCAGCCGCCCCCTCTCGGGCACGGTCCCGCTGACCCGGTAGTGCAGCGAGGTGATGTCCTCGGACTTGTCCGCTACCTCGGCCACGGCCGCCGAGGGCGCCAGCTCGGCCGAGTCCGCCTTCACGGAGCCGTCTCCGCACCCCACCGCTCCCCCGCCGAGCAGCACGACGGCGAACGCCACACGCACCGAAATCCCCACAACTCCCCCTGGAATCAGGCGTGTTCACGCCGGTCAAGAACACGATCTTATTCAGGGACGGCAGAATTCGGCGGGTGACCAGTTGGAGGCGCTTGCAGGACAGACGGTTCAACGGATACCTGAGGGTCAGGCTTCCGCACGAACTGGACGCCGAGGTGGACGCTTTCGTCATCGCGTACATGAGCCGCCCGGAGCCGCTCGACCTGGGCCGGCTGGCCGCAGGCGTACTGAGCGCCTACGGCCGGCGCATGGCGTCCGTGGCGGTCAGGACCCGGTCCCCCGAAGCGCTGCGGCGCGGACTCGTCGCCATAGGCCTGGCCGAGGCGCATCTTGAGGACCCGCGCAACAATCTGTACGGGCTCGCCGCGCTCCATGACGGCGCGTCGCTGATCGGCACCCCGTTTTCAGGTCTCATCACCGAGGTGTCCCGCTGTCTCCCGCCGTCCGGCCTCGCGGCACTGCGCGATTTCGACGGACGCCAGGACCGCGACAAGACCATCGAAGCCATGGGGATCAGACGGACCGGTGAGGGCGAGACCTTCCTCTACCGGTAGGCCGTCGGCTCCAACTCGGTTTTGATCTCCGCCGGTTGAGGTCTCGCCGACCGCGCCCGCGGCCCCTGGAAGAGGTACGCCAGCCCGAAGCCCGCCGCCACGACCGCCGCTCCGCCCGCCGCGTCCAGTACCCAGTGATTGCCGGTCGCCACGATCGCCGAGACAGTGAAGAACGGGTGCAGGAGCCCCAGAGCCTTCATCCACCACTTCGGCGCGATGATCGCGATGACGACACCGCACCACAGGGACCAGCCGAAGTGCAGCGAGGGCATCGCGGCGTACTGGTTGGTGAGGGCGGTGAGGGTGCCGTAGTCCGGCTTGGAGAAGTCCTGGACGCCGTGGACCGTGTCGATGATGCCCAGGCCGGGGAGGAGGCGGGGCGGAGCCAACGGGTAGAGCCAGAAGCCGACCAGGGCGAGCAGGGTGGCGAAGCCGAGGGAGGAGCGGGCCCAGCGGTAGTCGACCGGGCGGCGCCAGTACAGGACGGCCATCACGCTCAGCGGGACCACGAAGTGGAAGGACTCGTAGTAGAAGTTGAAGAACTCCCGCAGGAAGTCGACCTTCACGACCCAGTGGTTGACCGCGTGCTCGATGTCGATGTGCAGGAAGCGCTCGATGTCGAGGATCTGGTGGCCGTGGTGTTCCGCCGTGACCCGGCCGCCCGCGTTGGTGCCGCCCGTCGCCGCGAGGCGGACCTGCTGGTAGGCGGCGTAGGTGACGCGGATGAGGAGGAGTTCGAGGAGGAGGTTCGGGCGGGTGAGGACGCGGCGCAGCTGCGGGATCAGCGGGACGTGCTTCCAGCGCGTCGGGACCGGCTCGGCGTACTCCGTGGGGATCGGCCGCCGGTAGTACTCCGACGTGCGCGGCAGGAACGGCACGACGGTCGCGGCGGCGAGGGCCGCGAGCAGGACGACGTTGTCACGTACGGGGTACATGGCCGGCATGTTCGGCAGCATCATCTTCGCGGGCAGCGTGACGACGAGGACCACCGCCACCGGCCACACATACCGGTCCGAGGCCCGCTTGCCGACCCGGCCGACCACCGCGAGCAGCACCCACAGCAGCTGGTGCTGCCAGGTCGTCGGCGACACGGCGATCGCCGCGCAGCCGGTGACCGCGACCGCGAGCAGCAGCTGCCCGTCGCGGGCGTAGCGCACGGCACGGCGCAGGCCCAGGTACGTGACGACCGCGCCGAGCGTCAGGAAGACGCCGATCTCCAGCGGCCCGGTCAGGTCGAGGCGCAGCAGCGCGCCGTGCAGGGACTGGTTGCCGAGGCCGTCCGCCTTGCCGCCGAGGCCGACACCGGCCATGTGGTGCACCCAGTAGGTGTACGAGTCGTGCGGCATCGCCGCCCAGGCGACCACCACGCTCGCGGCGAACGTCAGCGCGGAGGTCACGGCGGCCCGGCGGCGGTCGGTGAACCACAGCAGCGGCGCGAACAGCAGCACCGTCGGCTGGAGCGCGGCGGCCAGACCGATCAGCACGCCGCTGGCCCGCTCGCCGCGCACCGTGAAGCAGGCGAGCAGCACGAGCAGGACCGGGATGATGCTGGTCTGGCCGAGCCAGAGCGTGTTGCGCACCGGCAGCGACAGCATCAGCAGGCTGATCGCGACGGGCGCGGCGAGCAGCGAGGCCCGGCGGGTGACGGGCTGCGGCAGGGCCCGCGAGACGACGAGACCGAGCGCCACGACGAGCAGCAGCGTGCCGAAGGTCCAGCCCCAGCCGAGGGCCTGCTCGGCGGCCCGGGTGAGCGGTTTGAGGACGAGCCCGCCGAAGGGGGTGCCGGTGAACTGCGTCGAGTCGTACAGCGAGCCCTTCACATGCAGCACGCCGTTCGGCCCGACCCAGGTCTCCAGGTCGGTCAGCCGGTCCCCGCGCGGGGTGCTGAGGACCACGGCCACCTGCCGTACGGCCAGGACCGCGGCCACCAGCCACAGGACCAGGCGCGCGGCGCGCAGCCGTGCCCTGGCCGTCCCGGCGGCCGTCGACCCGAAAGCTCCTACGGCTCCCGCCGGTCGCCCGCTGTGCTCCACGTTCGCCACGCCTCGTAGGCCTCCCGCCCCGCTCGTCCCACGCGTCACACGCGCGGCTGTTCCCTCTGCGAACCTTATGAGGTTCGCACCCCCTGCGGGAGAGACGCAGGCAACCCCCTCTTCACCTGTCGGCCGCTCTCCTTTTGTCCGGATGACGATAGTCGGCCCCGGGTTGCCTGGGCACGGCAAATAACGGCGTATCCGTACAGTGAGTGACTACACACGAACGGGTTCGCAACATTCTCACCGAATTCATGATCACCGGATATACGAAAGGCACCGGCACATCACATGAGCGAGTCGCAGCTGTGGAACGACGTCGACGACTACCTGATCGGCCACCTCGCCCCGCACGACGAGGTTCTGGAGGCGACCCTGCGCGACAGCGACTCCGCCGGCCTCCCGCAGATCGCCGTGTCCGCCGCCGCGGGCAAGCTGCTGCACCTCCTCGCCCGCATCCAGGGCGCCGCCCGCATCCTGGAGATCGGCACCCTGGGCGGCTACAGCACGATCCTGCTGGCCCGCGCGCTGCCCGCCGACGGCCGCCTGGTCACGCTGGAGTACAGCCCTAAGCACGCCGAGGTCGCGGGCCGCAACATCGCCCGCGCGGGCCTCGACAAGCTGGTCGAGATCCGAGTGGGCCCGGCCCTGGACTCACTGGCCGCACTCGCCGACGAGAACGCGGCCCCCTTCGACCTCGTCTTCATCGACGCGGACAAGGCCAACAACCCGAACTACATCGAGTGGGCCCTCAAGCTGACCCGCCCCGGCAGCCTGATCATCGTCGACAACGTCGTCCGCGGCGGCCGGGTCGCCGACCCGGCCAACACGGACCCCGACGTCCTGGGCACCCGCGCGGCGATCGAACTGATCGGCTCGCACCCGCGCCTGTCCGGCACGGCGATCCAGACGGTGGGCGAAAAGGGCTACGACGGCTTCGCGCTCGCCAGGGTCATCGACTAGGAGCCCTCCACCGGGACGCCTCAACTCTCGTGATAGAAGCCGACGTTGACGCTGCGCGGCCCGGTGCGGTCCTTGATGACGATCTCGCCGCTGCCACCACGGGGCAACGGGACGCTCCCGCCGTAGCCGACCGTCTGGGCGTACTCCCCGACGATCAGCCGTACCTCGGAGGACGGGTCGGGCTGGGAGCCGCGCAGCCAGCTCACCTGCCAGATGCCCTCGGGTCCGCACAGGAACTCCAGATGGACCCGTGAGATGAACAGCCAGTCGTCCGGTGTCACCAGCCGGCACACCGACTCGTCGCGGCCCACCCGCAGCACCGCGCCCGGGTCGCTGGGCGCCTCGGCCATCAGCATGCCGGCCGTGGCGCCCTCGTCCGTCCCGGAGACCGAGGCCATGGTGAGTTCGAGCACGTGCGCTTCCCCCTTGAGGTGTCCTTACACAGCCGCCGCATGATAAATCCCCCGGCCGCGCCACGTCCGGCACAATGGAGTCATGACCGAGCGAAAGCCACCGGGTGTGTCCTTCGAGTCCTGGGTCGACAAGCAGATCCGGGACGCCGAGCGAGCCGGCGAGTTCGCCCAACTCCCCGGAGCGGGCAAGCCGTTGCCCTCCGGTTCCGACACGACGTACGACGAACTGTGGTGGATCAAGCAGAAAATGGCCCGCGAGGGCATCTCCGTGCTCCCGCCGACGCTGGCACTGCGCAAAGAGGCCGAGGACGCCCTGGCTGCGGCGTACTCGGCCCCTTCGGAGCGGATCGCTCGGCAGATCATCACCGAAGTCAACGTGAAGATCCGCGACATGATGTTCAAGCCGCCGCCCGGCCCGCCGCTGGGGATGAAGCCGTACGACGTGGAAGAGGTCGCACGGGAGTGGCGGGAGCGCCGGGCGCTCGACGGACCCGACGGGTCACCTGCGTAGCTCACATGTGCAGCAGCCGCTCCGTCAGCTCGCGGTAGTCCCGCAGGGCCAGACGGAGTTGCTCGGTGTCGTCGGAGCCCTTGGACTCCCAGGAGCTGTGCAGGGTGTCACGGCGCTTGGTGACAGCCTCCGTGAGACGGCCGGCCACCTCTTCGAGGACGTGGGCGGCCTCCTCCACGGCGGAGCGGGGCTCGTCGACGAACCCGGTCACCGCGTGCTGCAGCCGCAGGCTGAACTTGTCGCTCTCGTCGTGCGGCAGCAGGCTCCCGTTCTCGGTGTCCAGCCGGTCGTGCCGCTTGTCGGCGGACCCGGCGACCGGCGCGGCGGGAGGAGGCTCGGGGGCGTGCACGGGCCGCCGCATCGACTGCGCCTGCTGGTCGCCACGGGCCGTCTCGTCGCCCTCGCGCGGTGCGGCCTTGTCGGCCTGGCGCTCGGTCTGGCGCGGTATCGGGGTCACGGTCGTGGCTTCCCGCCGGTCGGCACCCTTCGCGGGGTCCCGCCGGTCGCTGCCGACGCCCGACCCCGCGCTGGTGCCCGTGCCCGGACTGATGCCCGTACCCGTATCCGCACCCGTGCCCGCACCGGTGTCAGTGTCGGTACTCGCGCCCTTGCGCTCGTCGCTCACGCCCTTGCGCTCGTCACTCGCACTCTTGCGCTCGTCGCTCGTGTCGCCGTTGGGTCGTGTCACATCGGTCATGCGGCTCAACTTCCCTTCACTGCTTGCCTGTTGAATGAGCCGAACGCGTGGCGTCCGGTACGCCCGCGGCTGCTGCCACGGCCGCCGCCGTCGTCCGTGCTGATCAGGTCGTCGAAGAGGGCGCGGGCTTCGAGCATGGCCTCGCGCATCTCCTCGGTACCCGCCTGGCTCTCCGGCGTGCCGTTCGTGCGCGTGGTGACGACGCGGTGCACGCGCCGGTAGCCGTGGACGTGGTCCGCGTGGTGCACGGACAGCGCGTCGAACTGCTTGTCGTACTCCTCGACGTCGGGGAAGCCCCGGGCCCCGGCCACCTCGCCGAGCAGCTGGTCGACGTCGGTCAAGGCCTGGCGGGGCGAGTCGACGAAGAGCTCCTGGGCGGCGGCCCAGCGGGCCTGGTACTGCTCACGGGCCGCGGGCTCCAACGGCTGCTCCTGCAGCGAACCGTGCTGCTGGACGCGCTCGCCGAGCTCCCGCTCGGCGGCCTTCGTGTCGCCGTCGTGCCGGGCCACGGTCCGGTCGTACTCGGGCCCGAAGCGCCGCTTCAGACCCGAGCCGCCCATCGCGCCCCGGGCACGCGGTACCAGGGCCGCCGCGGCAGCGACCACGCCGACCAAGATCACGATCAAAACGATGATCACGCCTGTGGACATGAGTGCCTTCCGGATTCTTGGCCAACCGGCTCTCGTAGTCGGTCGGTTCCCGTACCGGGTTGCCGCAAAGGACCCCTTCAAACGACGGCCACGGCTACGGGGATTCCGTGATGCCGGTGTGTCGATTCCGCCCCGGCCCGATCGACGCATGGGTAAAGGACCGGTTGAGACAATCGAGGAGACTGTCATGGGTGAGGTCATCGCACGGCTGGCCATGTCGCTGGACGGCTACATCGCGGGGCCGGAGTCAGGGCGGGAGCACCCGCTCGGGATCGGCGGGGAGCGCCTGCACTCTTGGGTGTTCGGACTCCGGAGCTTCCGTCGCATGCAGGGCATGGCGGGCGGAGACACCGGGCCGGACGACGAACTGCTCGCCGAGTGGATCGAACGACCGGGCGCGGTGGTCATGGGCCACGGCATGTTCATCACCGGGGAGACCCCGTGGGGCGACGAACCCCCCTTCCACGCCCCCGTGTTCGTCGTCACCCACCACCCACGCGAACCGGTGTCGAAGAAGGGCGGCACGACCTACCACTTCGTCACCGAAGGCCCGCAGCACGCACTGGAGTCGGCACGCAAGGCAGCGGGCGACAAGGACATCTCGCTCGCCGGCGGCGCCGACCTGGTCCAGCAGTTCATCCGCGCCGGATGGCTGGACGAACTCCTCCTGCATGTCGTACCCGTGCTCGCGTGCGGCGGACGGCGCCTGTTCGACAACGTGGGCGACCAGCACATCGAGTGGCGGAAGACGCAGGTGCTGGACTCTCCGGGGGTCACCCATATTCGGTTGCGCCGCACCCCCACGGCCTCCTGACAATGCCCGCATGACCTGGACGATCGCCCCGGAGCCCTACGACTCCCCCGTAGCCGCCGCGCTCTGGAGGGCGTACTACACGGAGGTCAGCGACCGCTGGTACCTGCTCCACGAGAACCGGCGAACAGACCCGGAGGAACTGGAGCGGGAGATCGCCGCCCGCACCGGCTCCGAACTCTCCCCGCCCCACGGCCAGTTGCTGGTCGCCCGGTACGGGGGCGAACCGGCCGGCAGCGCGGGCGTACGCCTCCTCTCCCCGACGACAGCCGAGCTGACGAGAGTCTTCCTCCACGAGGGGATGCGCGGCCGGGGCGGCGCCGCGAAGCTGGTGACCGCGGCAGAGGAGACAGCCCGCGACCTGGGCGCCGACACCATGATCCTCGACACCCGCCACGACCTCATCGAGGCCCGCACCCTCTACACCCACCTCGGCTACAAGGAGACCGACCGCCACAACAACGACCCGTACGCAGAACACTGGTTCCGCAAAGCCCTCCTCAACCCACGGTGAGGGCCCACCAACTCCCACTGTCCCCACGCGTCGGCCGAGAGGGAGCCGTAGGGGCGCGCCGGTGTCGAGAGCCCCAGCGCGCGGAGGCGCGCAGCGCCGAGCAC